>CANNMN010000008.1 GCA_947505885.1 Rickettsiales bacterium | reverse complement strand
CTCGTTGAGGTTTAGTAATAAAATTTTTCTGATTCCAAAAATTACATAAAAAACCGTAACCACCGTAATCAATGAAAGAGCCGCTATCTCGGATGATCCAGCTGCCAAAACATCACCAAAAATATAAGAAGAAAAATCAAAATTTTTAATCCATAGGTCATTCAAAATCATTGCCAGCGCGATGCAAAAATATGAGACGATCATTACTGCCGAATCTCTATTGGAATAACGATTCCAAGCAGTGAAGAAAATCAAAATAGCAAAAACAACAGCGAAAATTATTAATGCCAGAATTGGATTAACTCCTAATAAAGCGCCAAGCGCCAGGCCAAGCAAAACAGCGTGCGACAAAGCATCGCCAAAATAAGAAATTTTTTGCCAAGCTACAAAAACTCCAAGCAGTGAGCAGGAAACTGTTGCGAAAATTAGGGCAATAAATGATTGAATTAGAAAGGTCTCAAACACAATTTTTTAAAATGTCAGAAAAAGAAAAAAGCGGAATAAAGTCTAAGGATCTATTTTCCACTTTCATGAAAAAACAAATCGACGAAAAATCCAAAAAGAAAGGATCTGAAATTAAAGCTTCAACAAAAAAGAAGTCAGAAAAATCCAAATCTGACTCATCTGATCAAGAAAATAAAGATGAGACTCTAGAAGAGGAGATGACCGAGGAAGAGGAATTAGATGACGCTAAAAAAGCATCCCGAAATAAAGCCGCACAAACAGATCAAACTGAGATGATCAAGAAGATGATCCTTGAGAACATCGTAAAATATACCGCACTAATTGCAGTTATTGCGATTTTTGCATTTGCGGTAATTAAATTTGGAGCTGCATTTCTAGCAGCTGTTAATGGACTAGTATTTAAAGCGTTAATGTCGACGCTCGGCAAATAAAATACGTGGTGGCGTAAATTTATTGCTTGTCTTTCGCTCTTGATACCAAAGATCTGTTTCCACCAGATTGCTGGAATGCACTCAAAACTCTGTCTGCATCATCCGATGGCACCGCAAAAAATGAGAATGTGTCGAATATTTTTACATCATCAATGCGACGTTGATCTACTCCCGTTTCTTTTTGGATAAAATCTACCAACTTTCTTGGGTCCATCGCGTCATTGCGACCTTTTGCAATAAAGAGACGGGCACTTCCTTTGCGCTCACCTCGATCTCCACCTCTATCGCCGCGATCATTTCTATCTCCATAATCTCTGCGTTCTCCGCGATTACCACTCCGGTCTCCTCTATCACCACGATCATTGCCTCTTCTTTCGCCGTGATCTCTGTTGCCACGATCATCGGAATTAAAATCTCTCTTTCTACTTGCAGAAGCCTCAAGAATTTCGCTATAATTGCTTTCAGTTAATTCATCTTTGAAAGCCATTTTAAGCAAAGCAGCGAGTGCGATTTTAGCGTCTGGGGTTTCTGCCAAAATTTCTTCGGCGATTTGCTCAAGATCAGAAAAATTCTCGGTTGCGACGATTTCAGAAAGCGCGCTTTTGATGCGAGCTTTCTTGCTATCGATTACTTCCGAAACTCCAGGAATTTTTTGTTTAGTAATTTTCGTGTTAGAAATTCTTTGAATCGCCACTAACTTTCTGTACTCAGAAGGCGTGATCAAAGTAACCGCGATTCCACTCTTGCCAGCTCTGCCCGTACGACCGATACGGTGAACGTAACTTTCAGGATCTTGTGGCAAAGAATAGTTAATAACGTGAGTCAAATCGCCAATGTCGATGCCGCGAGCAGCAACGTCAGTTGCAACTAAAGCGGTGATGCGACGATCACGGAATTTTTGCAAAACTTTTTCACGCTGACCTTGTGAAAGATCGCCATGAATCGCTTCAGCTCTGCATCCACGATTAGCTAATTTGTGCGCAATTTCATCGGCATCAACTTTAGTGCGACAAAAAACCATGCCGTAAAAACTTTCTTCGACATCGATGATTCTGAAAAGCGATTCGAATTTATCTGACTGCGAAACTTCGAAGTAGATTTGCTGAATATTGTCACGACTAGATTGATCTACAGCGACTGCGATCAATTCGTAATCAACCATGTAATTCTTCGCAAGGCGCTCAATGTGAGCAGGCATTGTCGCTGAAAATAGAACTGTACGACGTTGCTTAGGTGCTGCTTTGAGGATTGATTCGATGTCATCAACAAAGCCCATGTTTAACATTTCATCAGCTTCATCAAGAACAACATATTTTACGTGAGAAAGGTCGAGAGTGCGACGCTGCAAATGATCAATAATTCTTCCTGGCGTACCAACAACAATATCAACCCCGCGTTGTAAGCGCGAGATCTGACGCTCAATCGGTTGACCACCATAAACCGCAATAATGCGAGTCTTTTGTTCTTCAGCAAATGAATTTAATTCCTCAGTAACTTGAATCGCTAATTCACGTGTCGGCACCAAAATAATCGCCTGAACTTTCTTTGAATCAGGAACGATATTTTCAATAATCGGAATTCCAAAAGCGGCGGTTTTGCCGGTTCCAGTCTGTGCTTTACCAATAAGGTCTTTTTTATTTTCGAGTAGAAAGGGGATGGTTCTAGCTTGAATCGGAGTAGGCTCTTCAAAACCTTTTTTGTGAAGAGAATTAAGCATCATCTCGGAAAGGCCGAGGTCTCTAAACTTTGCTAAGTTTGTCATTTTTTTTATTTATTGATTTGTGCAGCTAGGTCTACGGATGTAGCAACAAGGCGGGCACCATAGCCACCAGCTTTTCAATGTCAAATTTCTGGCGAATCAGCCGTTGGCTCGCCCGAATGTCTATCGCTTTTTAAAGTCTTGCGGCCGCGTTAAAATTTGACCCAATTGCTTCAGAAATATTTTTAAAACCATCGTCAGAAATTTTTTTGCTCAATTCTTTCTTAATTTCTTCGACTAGTCCGAAGCCTTGGTAAATAAAGGCGGAATAGATTTGGACAAGAGAAGCGCCACATTTGATTTTTTCGTAAGCATCAACGGCAGAAGAAATTCCACCGACTCCGATTAGCGGAATCTTGCCTTCGGTGAATTTGTAGAAATTTTTTAGAGCGTCATTAGATTTTTTAAATAGTGGTGCGCCGCTTAACCCGCCAGCTTCAACAGCATTTTTACTTTTTAAATTTAGATCGCGATCAATCGTAGTATTGCTTACAATTATGCCGTCGATTTTATTTTTAACGACAGTTGCAGCGATTTTTTCTTGTTCAGATTCGCTTAGGTCTGGGGCAACCTTAAGCAATATTGGCGTATTTTTTTTATGTAAATTTTTTAGCTCATTTTTTTTTCTTAAGATCTCGCTCAGAAATAAATCGAGCTGATTTTCATTCTGCAAATCACGTAAATTTTTGGTGTTTGGCGAAGAAATATTCACCGTGATGTAAGAAGCTTTTTGGTAAAATCTTTCCAAGAGCCAAAGATAGTCTTGAAGAGCTTCTTTGGTATCTTTATTCTTGCCAATATTGATGCCGAGTGGCACAGAAATTTTCGGTAAATTTTGCTCAAAAACTTCCGCGCCTAAATTATTAAATCCTAAGCGATTGACGATCGCTCGATCTTCGGCGAGACGAAAAATTCTTGGGCGCTCGTTTCCAACTTGCGCGAGAGGCGTAACCGTTCCGCATTCAATAAATCCAAAACCAAATTTTTCTAATGTTGCAGCAACTTCGGCATTCTTATCAAAGCCGGCTGCCATGCCGATCGGACTAGAAAAATCAAGATCCCAAAGATTAGTGCGAAGATTTTCGTAATTACGCTTAACTGAAAAAAGTGTCGCAGTTTTTGGACAAAATTTTAGGAAATCGATCGCTAAATTATGCGCAATTTCTGGATCAATTTTAAAAATTAATGGACGAAGAATTTGGTAAATACTCATTTTTCTTTCCTTGATAAAAGCAGTAATGTAGTGCTCGCGGCGACTATGATTAGAATTACATCCGAAGAGCGCTTGAGTAAAAAATTATCCAACAACTTATCGCGCATCCGCGCTTTTTTCATTAAATCATGGTCGGGAATTTTAGCCTCCTGCTCTTGCATGATCACTGGCAAATCATGCAAATCGCCGACATTTTTTACCACGGTGATTAGTAGCAAAAAAACTGCGGCGGCAATTACACAAATTACTCCGTTTAAAAAAATGTGACGCCTTGATTTTCGAATATCTTCGCCACTAACAACAATCGTTCCGTAGTTGGAAATCAGAAACAAAATCACCATCGAATAAAGAATCAGAGCCAAGGTAATTTCTTTAAAAGCGTCGTAATTCGCGATCGACAAACTGAAAAACAAGACCGCAATTAGATGCGTAATAATGACCCCAATAACAAGAGTGGTGCGGGTCTTAACAATAAAAAGAATGAAGAAATTGATAGCGACAAAAACAAGGATGGTGAAAAATTTTGCGTCGAGCTGCATCTAATCAATCTCTTAACAACTCGTTAATTGAAGTTTTTGAACGAGTTTTTTCGTCAACTTTTTTGACGATTATTGCAGCGTAAAGCGAAAGATTATTCTTAGTTTGAATATTTCCCGGAACCACGACAGAGTAAGCAGGAACGCGTCCGTAGAAAATTTCTCCACTTTCGCGATCAATAATTTTTGTCGAAGCTCCGATGTAAACTCCCATCGAAATCACTGCACCTTTTTCGACAATTACACCCTCAGCAATTTCTGAGCGCGCACCGATGAAACAATTATCTTCGATGATTACTGGATTGGCTTGAAGCGGCTCAAGAACACCGCCAATTCCGGCGCCGCCAGAGATGTGACAATTTTTTCCGATCTGCGCACAAGATCCTACCGTTGCCCAAGTATCAACCATTGTTCCTTCTGCAACGTAAGCGCCAAGATTTACGAATGACGGCATTAGCACGACATTTTTCTCGATGAATGCTGAGTGACGCACAACCGCTCCGGGCAAGGCGCGAAAGCCAGCGCGACGAAAATCTTCTTCGCTCCAATTAGCAAATTTCAACGGAACTTTGTCGAAGTAACCACCGCTAACCAAAGAATTATCGTTGAGGCGGAATGAAAGCAGAATCGCTTTTTTCATCCATTGATTTACCTGCCAAGATTCGCCGATATTTTCACAAATTCTAATTTTTCCAGCATCGAGCAAGGCCATTGTATCATTGACTGCATCGCGCACCTCGCCTTTGGTTTGCAGATTAATTTCTGCTCTTTTTTCAAAAGAATTTTCGATGATTTGCTCAAGATTTTTTACCATATTTAGAGTTGTTTTAATTTGTTTAAATTATGCCTGATATTTTGTATCCGCCCTTCGACTTCCTTACGTATTCTAGGATCAATCGCCGAAACTTTTATTTCAGAAAAATCAGAAATTTTTGATTTTGGGCCAATTATTCTTCCGACTTCCTCGCCAATAAAATCATCCAAAGTGAATATCTTTTTTTTCATTTAGAGCACGAATTTCTTTTTATATTGCAGCACAAAATATTTAATGATCACGCCACATATAGCGGTTAGTGGCACGGCAAGCAATACTCCAAAAAAACCAAACAAGGCACCGAATAAAAATAATCCAAAAATTATCCAAACGGGATGTAGGCCGATTTTATTACCGATTAATTTTGGCGTGAGAAAATTTGATTCAATCAATTGCGCAACAAGAAAAATTATCACGACAGGAGCGAGATTGGCAAAATCAAATCCCCATTGAAAGAGAGCAATAATGATTGCGGCACTAGTGCCAAAAAGCATTCCGATATAAGGCATAAAAGCAAACATGCCGGTTAAAAATCCAATTAAAAAACCAAAATTTAGCCCAGCAAAACTTAGCGAAACAGAATAAAACGCAGCAAGAATCAGGCACACATGAAACTGCCCGCGAACGTAGCCGGCTAAAGTTTTATCAATCTCTTTTGCGATTTGTTTTGTTGTTCCAGCTATCCCTCTGGGCAATAATTCATAAATTTTTTGCATCAAAATATCCCAATCTTTTAGTAGGTAAAAAACCAAGATCGGCATGATAAAAATCAGCGATAAAATATTAATAAAAGTAGCCGAAGAGCTCAGTGCTCTGCTAAAAAAATCTTGAGATAAACCAAGAAAATAAGAGTTGAATTTTTCTCCACTAACCAAGTGAGCAAAGTCACTGTCGAGCCTTATTCCAAAGCCATTAAGCACGGATACAATTTTTGGATAAAAATTTTGCGTGATAACTTGCAAATATTTCGGCAAGGCATTGATTAACTCGGCGGTTTGAGCGTAAATTATCGGCAACAAAATCGCGCTGGCGCCAATAAAAATCGAAAGAAATAAGCTAAGAATAAGCGCGGTGGACGTAAGGCGCGCAAGCTTGTGTTTATTGGTTAAGTAATCAACCAAAGGATCGAGAAAATAAGCAACTACCAACGAACAAATAAAAGGCGTAAGCGCCGATTTGATTAGGTAAAACAAGCCACAAAAGATCACCAAAAACAAGGTGCCAATAATATATTTTTCTCTAGTTTGCATCGAGTGTAAAAGAATTATCCGCTTGAAGATTTAAGTATATCCCTTGTTTGGCAAAGGCTTCTCGAATATCCCCGGGGCCTTCATAACTAACCGCAACCACAATTTGATCGCGCGAAATTGATTCAAGGTTAAGTCGATTAACCAAATTACTACTTTCGATTTTATTCTTGATTAGCAGCCAATTACTTAGCTTGCTGATGTGAATTTTAATCCGCGTAAGATCTGGATTTGCGCTTTGATTCGAAGATTTCTGTGAGTTTACTAAATAATTAATTGTCCTATCTGCGACCTTGCTCATCAAGACTTCGTAGGTAAGACGATCTACATTAACAAAGCTGAGCTTAACCTGTTTTTTCTGCAACTTGCCTATGCGCAAAACATCAACGATCACTTTATTTTCAATCTCGTCGTAAGAAAAAATTAAAGCGTAAGCCGCGCTGGCTTTGTAACGCGCAAGCATTGGCTCTAAAACTGCGTAGTCGAGAGAGGCGATATTTCCATTATTAAGAGTGGCAATATTGTCGATATCTGAATCGGGAATAATAAAATTATTTGGAGATTTTTTACCAATAACCTTCGCGATCAAAGCCTTCCAGTCACTTTCCTCGCCCCACAATAATGGTTGATACTTTTTCATCTTTACCGGAATCAATAAGTAAGATTCTTCCGATGTTTTTACCTGAGTAGATGGAGAATTTTTCTGCGCTAAAATATGCTCAACAAAATCTTTGGCGAACATGATATTAAAAGTGGCGGAATAATTACCGCCGGCAATTTTTTCATTTTCAATTTGCTCCGAGCGCACCATGTCAGAAATCTCGTCATCAGTAATGCTATCAACAATACTTGCCTTCATCTCTAGACGAGTAATTAGAATCGAAAATGCATCTCGTCTTGCATTTGCATGAGCGATATTCTTTGCGACAGCGGAAGATTTGCCCGTGATATTAACCGAAACTCCAGAAACAAAATAAGTGTCAGGTTCTGCGGCGTTGGATGAGAAAGAGATTGCTGAAAAACAAATCAGCAAAATAAGAATTCGCGACATGAATCTGGAATTTAAGATTTAAGATTTATGATTTTATATTCATTGGATGTTAGATGCCCTTTTTTCTAAATCATAAATCATAAATAAAAATGTCTCTGAATTACAAGCAGGCTGGAGTCGACATCGACGCTGGAAATGAATTAATTAATCGCATCAAGCCTTTTGCTAAAGCAACAAAACGTCTTGGCGCAGACTCTGATCTCGGCGGATTTGGCGCACTTTTTGATCTCAAAAAATGTAATTTTCGCGATCCGGTTTTGGTTTCTTCAACCGATGGAGTGGGCACCAAGCTCAAAGTCGCAATCGAAGTTGGCAAACATAATACAATCGGAATTGATTTAGTCGCGATGTCGGTAAATGACCTTGTTGTTCAGGGCGCTGAGCCTCTTTTCTTTTTAGATTATTTCGCTTGTTCAAAGCTCGAAGTTGAAGTCGCAACCCAAGTAATTAAGGGAATAGCCGATGGTTGTAAACTAGCTGGCTGTGCTTTGATCGGCGGAGAAACTGCAGAAATGCCCGGAATGTATTCTGGCGGAGATTATGATTTAGCTGGCTTTGCCGTAGGCGCTGTCGAGCGTGATGAAATTTTACCACGAGAAACAAATGTTGGAGATGTCTTGTTGGGATTGTCTTCAAGCGGCCTGCACTCTAATGGCTATTCTTTGGCTCGCTATATTTTACAGCAGAACTCGATCAAACTTACCGAGATGGGCGAAGAGCTTCTCACTCCTACAAAAATCTACGTAAAATCTTGTCTCGAAGCGATCCGCAGCAAAAAGGTAAAAGCCCTTTCGCACATTACTGGTGGAGGCTTAACAGAAAATCTTCCGAGAGTTTTGAGTAAAAATGTTACACCAAAAATCAATTTCAAATCTTGGAAACGCCCAGAAATTTTTGATAAATTGCAACTGCTCGGCAAAGTCACCGACGAAGAAATGCGACGCACTTTCAATTGCGGAATTGGCATGGTTTTAGTCGTCGAAAAAAATCACGCTGAAGAAGTAAAAAATATTCTCATCCAAGCTGGTGAAGAAGTTTCTGTAATCGGAGAATTGGCATGATCGATCGCAAAACCTCTGTTCACCTTCAAGATTTTCCTGACGTTTCTTTTTTGCTAGATGAGATAAAGCTGGTTGCCGACATGGACCTTGTCCGCGCCATATGTTCCACGGCCTTATCAATTCGCGACAATAAAAATTTGCGCGTGAGATTGCCGTTAAAATCACTCACGATCATCGGAAAAAACTCAGCAAGAATTTTGCCTTTCAAAGAAATTATTGCCGAGGAAATCAACGTAAAATCACTCGAGGTAAAAGAAGAAATTGCAGATTTAGCCGAGTTAAAGCTTCAGGTAAATTTCAAAAAAATCGGCGCAAAATATGGACCGAAAATTAAGGAAATTACTGCGGCAACAAAATCTGGCGAATGGAAAAAAATTTCTGACAAAGAAATCGAAATTACCTTAGGAGAAAATGGCTGCGTAAATTTGGTCGATGATGAATTCGAAATTAAGCTAACAACAAAAAATCACGATGAGAAAAAATTTGCAATCATGGCTCTTCCCACCAATGATTATCTGATCTCGCTTGATATTGAAGTTACGAAAGATTTGGAAGATGAAGGCATCGCCAGAGACGTTGTGCGCGCAGTTCAACAAAATCGCAAAGATGCGGATTTAAATATTTCCGATCGCATTAAGCTGCATCTCAGCTCAACAAATCCACGCATTGTTGAGGTTTCAAAAAACTTTGCTGATTACATCAAAGAGCAAGTTTTGGCCGATGATTTGCAATGCAGTTCCGAAAAAATTTCTGCCAAATTTTCTTTTGAGAACAAGTTGGATGATGGAGATTTGAAAGTGGGGATAACTCTTTAGCTTGCTATCTCAACGCAGGAATTGATCGAGAAGGCTTGGTCACGCGCTCGTTTAGATAAGCTTGAGACCTAACGAAAAAGCAGCGAAGAGTCTCCGTAAGAATAAAAACGATATTGCTGTGACATGGCATGGCTGTAAATCTCAAATGCAGTCTCTTTTCCGACAAAGGCACAGATCAACATAAAGAGTGTTGATTTCGGTAGATGAAAATTCGTCATTAAAATATCGACAATTTTAAAAGCATAAGGCGGATGAATAAAAATTTGTGTGTGCATATTCATTGGTCTCAAGAACCCATTTTCATCAGCGGCTGATTCCAAAACGCGTAGCGAAGTTGTGCCGACTGCGACAATTTTTTTACCGCGCGCCTTGGCGGAATTAATCGCTTCAGCGGCCTCGGCAGAAAGCGAGAAAAACTCACTATGCATTTTGTGATCTTTTAAAAAATCCGTACGAACCGGTAAAAACGTGCCCGCACCAACATTCAGAGTTACAAAAACTTTTTTGATTTTTTTCGCAACAAGCATCGCAAAAATTTTTTCATTGAAGTGTAATCCAGCAGTTGGAGCTGCGGCAGCCATTCCTTTTGCGGCATAAATTGTTTGGTAATTTTTTACATCACTCTCTTTTGCCTTAAGATTATCGGAGGATGATTCTGTGGTATTGCTCGCCTCTAAAGATTCGGCATCGTCAGAGCGCTTGATGTAAGGAGGTAGAGGCACTGAGCCATATTTTTCAAGCTTCGCGAATAGCTCTTCAGAATCGCAATCAAATTTTATTTTGATTGTGCCGTCGTCATTTTTTTCTTTTACTTCAGCAAAAAAATCCGAAGCAATTTCAAGAGAATCACCGGCCTTAACTTTCTTTGCCGGACGACATAAAGCATTCCAGAGGCCTTGATTTTCCTGGTCCAAATTGAATTCAAGTTGTGCTGAATTTCGCAAAATTTTCGCCGACAATTTTGCCTTAATCACTTTTACATCATTAAAAACCATCACATCGCCTTCTTGCAAAAAATCAGTGAGATTGATTAGCTGCGCATCAAGAATTTTCGTGTCGCAAGACACCAGCATCTTGGTTTTTTCTTTTGGAAAAAATGGTGTCTGTGCAATTAAATTTGTAGGTAAATCGAAATCGAAATCAGAAGTTTTTAACATGAAGGAAGATCAAACACATTTTGGATTTAAACAGGTAAAACGCGAGCAGAAGGCCGATCTTGTTAAAGAAATTTTTTCTAATGTCGCCAAAAAATATGATTTAATGAATGACTTGATGAGTGGCGGCGTTCATCGGATTTGGAAAAATAAGATGCTCGAAGAAATAAGCGGCAATCCGGCGCGAGTGATTGATGTTGCTGGTGGCACAGGAGACATTGCTTTCCGTATTACCAAAAAATTTCAGCAAACAAAAATTGACGTCGTCGATATTAATCAAGAAATGCTTGATGTTGGCAATGAACGCTCAGTTGATTTAAATCTTTTTTCCAACTTGGAATTTACTTGCTGTGATGGAGAACAACTTTCTTTTGCTGACGAAACTTTTGATTTTTTTACGATCGCCTTTGGGATCAGAAACTTTACTAACATAGACAGGGGACTGGCTGAGGCCTATCGCGTTTTAAAACCTGGCGGAAAATTTATCTGTTTGGAATTCGCAAAAGTTAACGATTATTTCCTGCAAAAAATTTACGACATTTACTCTTTCAAACTAATTCCGAAAATAGGTGAAGTTGTTATGAGAGATCGCAGCTCTTACCAATATCTGGTTGAGAGTATTCGCAAATTTCCTCCGCAAGACGAATTCAAAAAAATGATTGAGAATGCGGGATTTAAAAATGCGTCTTACCAAAATTTAACCTTTGGGACCGCGGCGATTCACGTAGGAATAAAATAAAATGCTGTCGTAGCTCAGGGGTAGAGCACTTCATTGGTAATGAAGAGGTCGGTGGTTCGATTCCACTCGACAGCACCAGTTTAGTTTAGATCAAATATAAGTCCCACCGTCACGCTACGACTCACCTGATTAATGGCATTTGTCTCGCCATCCTCTAGGTAGCGCCTCCGCTCAAAATTATGACGCAACTCAAACGACATATTTTCACCAATTCGATAAACCAAACTGGTTTTAAAATCGCTGTCGGTACTTTTTTGATCAAAGAATAAATAAGCCCTTTGAACGAATGTTAACTTGTCGCTAATTTTAAAATTAGCCCGCCAGGAAGTTATTAGATCTGGCTCGGAGCCATAATGCTGAACATCGTGATATCCAAAACTCACATCCCATTCCAAGCGCTCATTTAAAAATATACGCCCAAGGCCTAAAGCATTTCTAGTGTCGTGACTGTATCTCTCAAAACTATCATGAATAGTGCGGTGGTAAACCACGCCATAATTTTTGCTCTCACCGATTATCGCCTTACCAGAAAGAGTGATGTCGTAAAGTTCTGATGTTTTGACATCGTATCTCTTCTTATTGCCGCTGCCACTATCTGCATATTTTGCCTCATGCTTGAAGTTGATCTCATTGATGGTTTTTTCGCTTTGATAAAGATAGCGCGAGATGATCTGGTAGTCTTTTGAGTTATAATCAGATGTGTAATTACCCCCTAATGAGAGGTATTGCCTGGCACGACTAGACTTATAGAACCTCTTTGCACGCGGCGCAACGATAGCCTCGCGCTGCGCTTTGGATTCAACGGCGAAAGCTGTAAGGGGAGCTAAAAAAAGCAACAACAACAGTGGTGGAATAGAGAGGTGGTGGCGTCTCATTTAGTGGCGTGGTGATACCGGAGAAAATCCTAACTATTGCGCTTGTGTTGGCGTCGATGGTTTTGGATTATTGGTGTCGATGTAATCCATTGGAGTATTTTCTGCATCTGCGGCGGCTGGCTGAATTTGCTCAGTGGGAATAGTTTTATTGCTCACGCTTCCATCGGTTGGATCAGTGATTTCAACAACTCCCTCGCCAGAAAGATCTGGTAATTCAACTTCTTCTTCACCTTTATTTTCGAATAGCCAACTCGCGTGACTCTTGATGTCATCGGAATATTTTACGCCGGCAAAAAATGAAAAGACCACCAAGAAGATGGCAACTATTAGCTCGATTGTTTTGATCATATGTATTTGAAAATGGGATTAGAATTGATCGTGAAAAATAAAAATGACTTTGATGAAAGCAAGCTAGATCACCATTAAAATTGGATGTTCAATGTATTGACGCAGTGCTTTCAAAAATTCTGCACCCACAGCCCCATCAACTGAACGATGATCTGAGGATAGAGTTACGTTCATCATGTGAGCAATTTTGATTTGTCCGTGCTCAACAACGGGCTTTTCAACAGCGCGCGCAACCGCTAGAATACAGCTTTGCGGCGGATTAACGATCGCGGCAAAATTATCGATTCCAAACATTCCGAGATTGGAAATAGAGAAGGATCCTCCTTGAAACTCTTCTGGCTGCAACTTTCCGTCACGCGCTTTTTTTGCGAGTTCTTTCGACTCTTTTGAAATCGCTTGAATTGTTTTTTGATCGGCATTTTTGATAATTGGAGTAATCAGTCCGCCGTCAATAGCCACGGCCATTGAGATGTCGATATTGTTGTAAAGAAGAATTGCATCATCAGTCCAAGAAGAGTTGGCTTCTGGAACTTTTTTCAAAGCCATTGCCGTTGCCTTAATGATCAAATCATTAACCGAAACTTTGTAAGCAGGAGTTCCTTTTTCATCATGCGAAGCAACTTCGTTCAGGGCAGCGCGAAGCTCTTGAAGCTTGTCAATCTTCAACTCGCACGACAAGTAAAAATGTGGAACATTCTGTTTTGACTCGAGAAGTCTGCGCGCAATCACCTTGCGGATATTGTTATTTTTGACCGCCAAAAATTCTTGTGGATTGCGACGAATCTCACCTGCTCTGCTTCCGCCAGAATTTATAAAATCCAAAACATCTTCCTTAATAATTCTGCCATGCGGGCCAGAACCAGAAATTCCTAAAAGAGAAACGCCTTCTTCTTTGGCGATTCTCTTTGCTAGAGGACTTGCCTTAAAGACTGATTGCTGTTGGCTGCTGATTGCTGATTGTTGGTGAAGAGAGGCTGGAGCCACAACAACTTTTTCTTCTTTTTCTGGAGCGATATCGACAGTTTTAGCGGCGTAATTTTCGAGAGATTTTCTATCTTCGCCTTTTTCGAGAATTAGCGCGATACAAGAATTAACGGGAACATTTTCAGTTCCTTCGGCGACTAAAATTTTTCCCAAAGTTCCCTCGTCAACCGCCTCAACTTCCATTGTTGCTTTGTCGGTTTCGATCTCAGCAATCACGTCGCCGGCTTTAATTTTATCGCCCTCTTTTTTTACCCATTTGGCGAGATTTCCCTCTTTCATTGTTGGAGAAAGTGCGGGCATTAAAATTTCAATTGGCATATTTAAATGTTGATTTATTTATTTCGGGGAATGTCGAGAGAATTATTTTGCAATCAAGAAAAGTCTATAAATTCATGCAATTAATAGAAATATTGGATTTGGTTATTTCTTCCGTAGGTGAAGATGAAAATTCAAAATTTGAAACTCACAAACTTAAGTTGAAATCTTCAAGGCCTTTGGATGAGGCGGCCTCTGCGATTGATAATATTGCGATCATTAGAGATATCATTGTCACTTGCTCAAAAATTTATCAATCCAACCCTTCAGATGCGTTGACTAAAGTTAGAGATGCGTTGATTGCTTTTTTAAGCAATGAAGGCTCAGAAATATGCGCAAAAGAAAGCATTGAAAAACCTCTGGCCTTAGAATTGTATGCGCAGGCCTTAAAATCGCATGAACAAGGCGGCAACTTGAATTCGCAACAGGCAACAAGATTCGCTACTTAATCATTTATTTTGCTCGGCTTTGCCGAGTGGAGGAAGTGCATTTAGCCTACCCATCATTAACGCAATAATTTCTAGTTGTGACGATTTATCACAACGTTCCGATTTGCTTTTAATGATGGTTGATCAGCGCGCTATCTCGAGATCTTCTGATATGTCAGAAACTTTTGATTTAATGGCTAGAAAACAAATACCCATTCCTCCTGAAGATCAATTAACCATTCTCTTAACGCATAGCAGGCTGAATGATGGACAAAATGCAAGAAAGCTAGCTCGGAGTTTTTTACGCGAAAGATCTGATGATCGAATAGCCTCTTTTATTTTTAATTACGAATATAAAGGCAAAGATTTGGTGGCAAAAAGCAAAGTTCCTTTGGAAAAACAATCATTGTTAGGCGATGTCGTTAGTGTTAAAGATTTCATCGAACTAATCACTTTCCTTATCAAGCAGAACAGAGATGACTTGCTGACGAAATTTCTTAAATCGAATGCACCGAGATTTTTAGGAGAAGTTCCAGATCACGCTTCGATTCTTGGTATGGCAATGAAAGAAAAATTGACTAAAACTTGCGAGATCTTGATTAATGCGGGCTTTGATCCACTTAAGCGGAAAGAGGGCCAGGTAAATCCTTTTGCTATTGCTTGCGAAACTCAGGGCGAAATTCCTCTCGGAATTTATTTAGAATCGATCAGAGAAAAATTTGGTGCAAAAAAAGTTGCGGACGTTTTGAGCGCTGACGGTAGCGCCCTAACACATGCAATCTCTGGCAGGGGATATCTTGATGTCTTGGCTCTTTTAGAAAAGAGTGGCGCAGACATCTCTGTTAATCGCCCAGTTAATTTAGAAATTGCTGCCAAGAAAGGTCACGCTGGGGTTTTCAATAAATTACTTGGTAAACCCTCCGATAAACAGATAGAGGAAATCAAGGAAAGCTTGCCACAGGATGATGTGGGTTACGTGATCGATCGAATTTTACATGATCGCCTGTCTTCTGTAAAAAGCCCCGTTGCCGAAAGCCTTAGAGAAAGAATTGATAGAAAGCAATCATCCCTTACCGAAAGAGATCTATTTAAAATATGCGAATCTAGCGGAGGATTAACCTTAGAATCCTTCATTGGTCACATGTCAAATGCGCATGGATATAGAGTAGAAGAGCACGTAAACGAAGGGGATGAAGACAAAAAAACGCCACTTTATTATGCAATCAACCACAATGCTTATAACAGTTTAGTTATTTCTCTGCTTAATCGCGGAGCCAATCCAAATTCAATCGCGCCCGGTTTAGACGCAGCAACATTAGCAGTTCGAAATAAAGAATCTGAAACACTCAAAATCATTCTTAAATTAGAAACCTTGGATAAGGATTCGGTTGAGAGTGCTTACTCAGAATTAAAAAAAGATGAAAACACCCTTATCACTAGAGCTTTTCTTGAGGGACTAAGAACTGATCAAATTATAAAATTAGATCCTTCGATTAGCTCTGATTTATTACTAATGGCACTGGGAGAGCCCGAATTTGAACCATACCTAGGTAAGTTTGGCGAAGTTGCTGAGAATGTTTTTGACGACTTAATCAAGGCACAGGATGTGGAAAAATTAGAAAACCTACTCAGGCATTTCGGTATTAGAGAACTACTTAATGCCAGAGGAGCTCTGGCCAAGGGTGATGAAGCCCAAACAAGTGAAAGAGCGAAATTGCTCGCTAGCAAAGATGGCGGCGATGAATGCACGACAATCTGTCAATCAATTAGGCCAGCAGCTTTTGCAACTCCACTTAGCGGCGGCAAATTAACCGATAAAATTGACAGAAAATATCTAGATTTGGCTCTTCAGATTTCTGAAGAGGTGGGGTTTGAATCATCAAGGCGCGAAAAGGCAAATGATGTAATCAGGATATTATTAGATCACGGATTTCAGACCGATGATAAAGGCCTTCAAAAAAGACTAGAAAATGCCGGAATAAAAAAAGCGGATTGCTGGGCTGGTCAGAGTGTTTGTGCGATCAGCTAGATATAGATTTTCTTACGTCAAAAGCATCGCGTAGCGCCTCGCCGATAAAAACTAGTAAAGTTAAAATTAAAGTAATGGTCACGAATCCGGCAATTCCAAGCCAGTAGGCATTCAGATTATTTTTTCCTTGCGCGAGTAATTCGCCAAGAGATGGCGATCCGACCGGCAAGCCGAGACCAAGAAAATCTAAGGAAGTTAAAGTTGTGATTGAGCCGGCAAGTAAAAATGGCAGATTGGCAATGATGATTGGCGAGGCATTTGGCAAAATATGACGAAAAATAATTCGTGAGTGTGAAGCGCCAAGCGCACGACTGGCGCGAACAAAATCAAAATTACGTAAACGCAAAAATTCTGCACGTACGTAAGAAACCATCGCCATCCAGCTAAACAAGAGCATCAAGCCGAGTAGGGTAAAAAAATTTGGCTCAATGATTGATGATAAAATAATCAGCAAAAATAAAACTGGCATGCTTGACCAAATCTCCATGAAGCGCTGTAGCAGCAAATCAGTCAGGCCACCGAAATATCCTTGGATCGCACCGAGAAAAATACCCAAGGCGGCGGAAAAAATCGTGAGAATTAGACCAAAAATTAGCGAAATGCGAATGCCGTAAATCGCGCGGGCTAAAACGTCGCGACCCTGATCATCTGTACCAAAAAAATTTTCTGTCGAAGGTCTTGAAGGTGCGGGAGTGTTGATTGCGTAATTGATAGTGTCGTAAGAAAATTTGATTGGCGGAAAAATCATCCAACCGTTTTTTTCAACTAATTTTTGGACTGCAGGATCGCGAAAATCAGCAGGGGCTTCAAAAACTCCGCCGAGTTTTTCCTCAGAAATCTCTTGGAAAATTGGAAAATAAAACTCGTCCTCAAAACTCATCAACAAAGGCTTTTCACCAGCGATTAATTCGGCAAATAAGGTGGAAAAAAAGAGGAAGAGAAAAATTAGAAAAGAGAAATATCCCCGACGATTCTTTTTGAATTTGGTAAAAAAACTGCTTTGAATTCGAATTATCATCAGGCCTTTTGGCTATTGAGATCAGAGGACATTTAAAAAAAAATTAGATCTTGATTTTAGAATCTAAAAAGCCGCGGGATAAGATAAAATCTTATCCCGCGGCTTAGTTATTTAAGATAAAACTTCTTCAACTTTTTGACCAGCTGCTTGACGATATCTGCTCGCCATTAAGCCAGTTCCTGCCGGAATCAAGCGGCCAACGATAATATTTTCTTTCAAGCCGCGAAGGTTATCGATCTTGCCTTGCACTGCAGCGTCAGTAAGAACTCGAGTAGTTTCTTGGAAGGAGGCAGCAGAGATGAATGACTTAGTTTGCAATGAGGCCTTGGTGATTCCAAGCAACACAGGAACGCATTGTGCTGGCTTCATTTTGCTAGCTATCATTTTGTTATTAATCTCTTCGAGAACGTCACGATCAACATATTCGCCAGCAAGCAAAGTTGTGTTGCCAGAGTTAACCACTTCAACGCGCTTCAACATCATGTTGAGAATTACCTCAATATGCTTGTCGTCGATTTTCACGCCTTGCATGCGGTAAACTTTTTGCACTTCGTTAACCATGTAAGAAGTAAAGG
>CANNMN010000007.1 GCA_947505885.1 Rickettsiales bacterium | reverse complement strand
TGATTTTTTGGCTCTGTAAAGAGCTTGTAAAAGACTTTATCTATCTTTGCCTAAAGGTAAACTTTCGTAAACTCTTTAGCCTCAATTACTTCCTTTAAAAATTAGAAGGGCGGACATAATTCTTGCCAATTTTTATTTGTCAACACGTAGTTAACAAATAAAACTAACAACCGAAGAAGGTGCTCTACTCCTCGGCAGAAGCCTCCGTTTTTTTTCTAACCCTCTTAGGTTTGGTATTTTTTTGCTCTTCATCAGAAGAAGAATCAGAAATTGATTCTTGCGTTGCTGATTCTTGCTCAGATTTATTCTTTTTTCCACCGCGCAAAAGCGCTTCGATTTCTGATTCGCTACGAGTTACAATCGCGCGAACATCGAAAGAAACATCAGAGTGGGGATTTAATTTTACTTCGTAAACGCCAATTTCTTTGATCGGTTTTTTTAAAAAAACATCAGCGCGAGAAACTAGTTTTTCTCCGAGCATTTCGTTAATTTTCGCTGCAATTACAGATGAATTCACCGAGCCATATAATCTACCATCATCCGAAGCGTTTTCGATAATAATCAAATCTTTTCCAGCGATTTTTGCTTTAACTTTAGAGGCAGAGTCGAGGTTGTTTATGTGAGCTTGCTCAAACTCGGCTTTCTTTTCCTCGAATACTTTGTAGTTAGCTGCGGTGAAGCAAATCGCTTTCTTGCTTGGAATTAGGAAATTTTTTGCATAACCGTTGGCCACCTCAACGATGTCGCCAATTTTACCAAGCTTAGAAACGGCAGAAATTAAAATAATTTTCATCGGGAATTTAGATCTAAATGTTTAGTCTTTCTTAATAGGAGAGATAAGAGCCAAAAAACGCGCTCTCTTGATAGCGTTAGCCAAAGCTCTTTGTTTTTTTGGTGTAACGTTAGTAATTCTACTTGGCAAAATTTTACCGCGCTCCGACAAGAATTTGTTGAGCAATTTCAAATTTTTGTAAGTGATTTCCGTAAGTGGAATACTGCGCAGTGGGCAAGATTTTTTTCTTCTGATGAAGACGCTTTGGTTAACCAAAGAGACTTTGATAAAACCCTCTTCCCCAACCTTTGGAGCCGCGTTATTTGCAGACGACTTATTATTAGATTTGTTGGTAGATTTATTTTGATAACTTCTAGACATTGAAACTCCTAAATATCGAATTGAACTTGCTCAATCGCCAAATCAATTTTGCTTGGCTCTTTCTTAATATAAACCTTGCCAGCCTTGTGATCTCTGGCATTTTTGGCGATACATAACGGCGTTTCACCTTGATGTTCCTCAACGATGAAAGTAACGCTGCGAATAATATCTTCATTGAAACCCATTACACGATTAAGCTCGGCAACTGCTGCATACTCGGAATCGAGACTTAGAAAAACGTAGTGTCCACGTGTGTTTTTCTTAACTTTATAGGCAAGATTTCTTGCGCCCCAATACTCTCTAAAAACAACCTTGCCGCCGCCATTAGTAACGATCTTGGCTAGATTGTCGGTAAGTGTATCAATGTCTTCTGCAGCTAGATCTTGCCGTGCAATAAAAACGGTCTCGTAAAGAGGCATAATATTTGAGTAAATTTAAGTTTGAATAATAGGACAGCTCAAAGGGGCGCGCACCCTATTTACGGGTTTTTTAATTGCAACATCCCGCTTAAATGAGCTTTGCGATGATTGAATTAGTAAGCAATCTTGCTTCATCAACGATTTTAATGCGATCAGCCACAACCTCGATTAAGCCTTGATTCACAAGGCTCTGTAATTTCTTTGGATCAAAAAATTTACTACTCATTCCATCGCGCAAACGCAACCCCATTAAAATTAATTCCTCACGCAATTCTTCTGCCGAAATTTTTTCTAACTTTTGAATTCCCGCGCCAGATTCCTCAGCTTTCTTTAACCAAGCCAAGGGTTCGTGAAGCATCATAATTGCCGATCTTTTTTCTTCGCCAACGAGAAAAACTCTTGAATGCGCACCGGCTCCAATTCCTAAATAATCACCACCTTGCCAATAAACTAGATTGTGAAGACATTCAAAATTTTTACGTGAGTAGTTAGAAATTTCGTAAAGCTCTAAACCAGCGTCAGACGTGATTTTATTCGTCATCTCATAAAATTCTGCTGATAAGTTTTCTTCCGGCATTTTGAATTTTTTCTGCTGAAATTCTGTAAAAAATTTTGTGCCTTTTTCGATCGTTAATTGATAAAGCGAGAGATGTTTTGTGCCAAAATCAATCGCCATTCTAAGTTCATCAGCCCACTGATCTAGTTTCTGCTTTGGCCTTGCATAAATCAGATCAAAGGAAAAATTCTTAAAAACTTTTGCGGCAATTTCGATTGTTTGCATCGCCTCTTTCGCCGAGTGTTCTCGTCCTAGAAATTTAAGATCCTCATCGTTTAAAGCCTGAATTCCAAGTGACAAACGATTCACACCAACATCGCGCAAAGCCTTGAATTTAGAAGCTTCTGACGAGGTAGGATTCGCCTCTAAACTAATCTCACAATTTTCTGCAACCTCCCACAATTCAGCAATTTTTTTTAAAATACCCTCAACTAAAAATATTGGCATTAACGAGGGAGTTCCTCCGCCAAAAAAAATTGTTTTCACCTTCCTGGCACCAATTTTCTTCGCAAAAAACTCTAATTCCTTTTCGTAAGCACGCAAAAAACGCGCATGATCAACGCCTTCGCGCACGTGCGAATTAAAATCGCAATAAGGACATTTCGATTTGCAAAAAGGATAATGTATGTAAACAGAAAGATGATTTTTCATAAAATTTAATCTCCTTCAAATGCTTCAAATCGCAATCGTCGTCTTCCGTGAGATTCTTGAGATCTCGCTAATACTAGGAATTCTAACCGCCGCCACTAAAGAAATTCCTGGGCGCACAAAGTGGATCGCAAGCGGCCTGACTCTTGGCATCGCCGCCTCTCTTCTTCTTGCATTTTTCACCGACAAAATTTCTGAAAGCCTGGATGGAATGGGTCAAGAATTTTTCAACGGACTTATTTTAATTTCCGCCTCAGTCATGATTGGCTGGACCGTTCTCTGGATGCAAAAGCATGCCAGATCTATCTCCGGAGAATTAAAGCGTTTGAGCAACTCCGTCCGCGAAGGAAAAAAACCGCTTTATATTTTACTCGTTGTCGTTTTCTTATCCGTGCTTCGCGAGAGTGCCGAGGTTGTACTTTTCACTTACAGCTATTACGTCTCCGGCACCGAAATTTCAGGAATTATTTCTGGATTAATCGCTGGATTAATCCTCGGCTCCACAGTTGGATTCGCCCTCTATTTAGGCATTCTCAAGGCTTTTGGAAAATATTTTTTCATCGTCACAACTTGGCTTTTGATTTTCTTGTCAGCGGGAATTGCTTCACAAGGAATTGGTTTTTGGATCAACGCCCAAATCACGCCAACTCTTGGAGAATTCGATTTCTCGATGATTCTGTCACAACAAAGTTTCATCGGAAAATTTTTACACATATTTTTTGGCTATATTGATCAACCAGCAGGTGCGCAGCTCCTTACTTACTTCGTCACTCTTGTCGCTTTAATTATCGGCCTCAAAATCGCGAAGAAATTGTAACTCACACAAATCACTAAAATACCCAAACCACAACAAAACCATGTTTCACCACGTGGCCTTTCTGGCATTTTGCTTGCTTGTTACCCGACAAGCTCAAGCGATCACTTTAACTTCCGGTCAAAGTGATTACACAACAACATCCGACATCACGACCACTGCTGCAAATACAAGCGGCGCAGGAATTAACAGCACTCAAGCCGGAACAAGTTCGAGTCCAAGAAAAATCAATAATACTTACAGGATAACCACCAAAGGCTCTAGCGCTTACGGCATCAGAACGACAGGAAACTACAATCAAATTAACAACGCATCAGGCGCAACAATCACAACCACGAACAGCTCAGCGCGGGGCATCAGCATTAGTGGAGATTTTTCTTCGGCAAATAATGCAGGCACAATCATCACTTCCGGCTCTAGCGCTTACGGCATTTACGTCAGTGCTGGAACAAACTCTGCAGCAAGCTTAAATAGTTACAGCAGCATCACAAATTCTGGCACAATAAATGCTGCCGACGCTCACGGAATCTACACCAACGACAGCTACACTCGCATCATTAATTCCGGCGCAATTAGCGGCGGTAATGACAGCACAGATTACGGAATTCGAATCGACGGCGCTAATTCTACCCTCACTAATTCTGGCACGATCAGCGCCACAAAATATGCAATCTATAATGAGGGCGACGGCACAGTGATTAATAATTCTGGCACGCTGATTGGCGGCATAAGAATTGGTAACGGCACGCTAAATATTTCCGGCGGCACAATTAGTGGAATCGTCGAAGGCTCAGATGTTGCCACCGTTAACATTACCAACAACTTCACTCAATCAGCAAATTTCTCGAATCTAAACGCGCTCAATATTTCTTCCGGCACATTCAATGCAAATAACGAAGTAGAAGCAGAAACTATTTCGATCGCCAGTGGCGCAACTTTAACGCTAAACTATAATTCTTCCCTAAGTGGCGAGCTCAGTGGCTACGGCACTTTAAACATTTCTTCCGGCGCAAAATTTACTCCAGAAAACAATGTTTCTGTCGGCAATATTTCCAGCAGCGGAACTCTGGATTTAAGCGTCGTAAATAATTTAACTATCGCAGGAAACCTTGTTGGTAGAGGCTCAGGAATAATTAACCTCGGAACTAACGACCAAATAATTTCCGGAAATTTCTCTCTAGCTTCCGGCGATACTTTGCAAATTGCCGGGGATAAAAATGGCTTTGGCAGCCTTGCTGTAATTGGTGAAGCAAGCATCGATGCCAATTCAAAACTGATAATTTCTTCAGCGAATAAATATTTAAGCAGTGGTCAGCAAATAACCCTGGTCAGTGGCGGCGAGGGTTCGTCACTACAAAAAATCTCCGACATCAAAGTTAATAATTGCAACGCGAGCAGTTGTGGCCTTCTCAAACTAAGCACCGAGGTCAGTGGCAATAATTTAATACTTAACATCGATCATCTCCAAGCCAGCGAAATTAACGTCAGCAATAACACCAAAAAAATTTACGAAAATCTAAGTGTGATTAGCAGCAGCGGTAAAATGCAAGAGTTCCTGAGTTACCTCGACAGCAAAAATTTTAGTGACAGCGAACTCGAACAAACCCTTACCCAGCTTGCGCCACAATCAAGTCGCGGCAAGTCAATCGGCAATATTAATGTTGTTAGTAGTTCACTTAAAACTGGCGAAATGCGTCTCGACAAAATTCGTGCCGGCACTTACGAATTACCCGCGCGAGGCACAAGCTTTGCACAAATTTTTTCTACAAATCAGCCCCTAGATTCATTCAATTTACAGCAGCAAGGCGGGTCACTTAAGAATGGATTTTGGGTGCAGCCATTTGGGGCTTCAGCCACACAAAACAAGACCTCAGACGATGTTGGCTACAAAGCAGTTTTAAGCGGAATTTCCATAGGATTAGATCGCGAATTCTCATCACAAAATACTTCTGGTCTGGCATTAAGTATTGCTCGCACCGAAACAAAATCTCTCGATTCTCTAAAAAAAACTTCCGCCAACACTTACCAGCTCAACTTTTACAACAGTCAAAATTTTAAGAAATTTTTTTTCGATTCTTTGGGCGGGATTGCTTTTAGCCAATATTCTTCAAGCCGCGCCATTCCTGCAGTTTCCTCCACCGCCTCGGCAAATTATAACGGCTCAAGTTACGTCGCAAAATTAAGAGCGGGAATGACAAAAAAAATAAATCGCGAGCTCAATTTTATTCCCGAAATTTCTACAAGTTTTCTTCACAGCAACACTGGCATCTACCATGAAAAAGGTGCAGATTCACTTAATTTGAATGTAAATAGTTCAGCCTCAAATGTGTTTGAAGGCAGAGTTGGCGCTGGCTTAAGTTGGTCAGAAAAAATTCACGAACGCAGCGAATTCAAAAAGTTCATTACTATTTTAAAAACATCTTACGGCTACAACTTCATCAATCACACCTCCGACACCATCAGCAATTTTTCTGGACAGAACTCTAGTTTTAATTCTCGGATATCTTCAATTGATCCAGGCAGTTTAAGGCTCGGATTCGAAATAAACGGCTATCATATCGACGATATTATTTTCAGCGTCGACTATCAATTTGAACATCGAACTACCTATCAATCACATTTTGCTGCATTCAAAGTTCATCAAGAATTCTGAGGAACTTCTCAGAGGTTGACATTTTGATCACGCACAAAATAACTTCCGCCCGCTTTTCAAAGCACTCCCCAATACAATAAAAGAGGCCTAAATGCTTAAGAAAATTCTAACTTTGAGCGCAATTTTTTTACTTACCTCCTGCCACGCTAAAAACGATTCAGTTGTAACTGAAAATGAAACTGCCGTTAAAGATGGCGCGATGGAAAACGATCCAAGCCTTTATCAAACTCTCGACGAGCAACAAGTTGAAGTTCTAGATCAGCAAACCGAAGCACAACAAGTTGAAGTGCAAGATCGCGTTTTCTTCGAATATAATTCTTCTGACGTTGACGACCAATCAAAAAAAATTCTTGATGTGCAAATCGCCTGGCTGAAGAGCGATCCAACAATCAAAATAACCATTGAGGGTCATTGCGACGAGCGCGGAACTCGCGAATATAACATTGCTCTTGGCGAAAAAAGAGCGAACTCAGTAAAAAAATACCTGGTTGCAAATGGTGTTGAAGCCGCTCGCGTCAAAACTGTTTCTTTCGGCAAAGAGCGTCCTGCCTTCTTCGGCGCAACTGAATCGATCTTCAATAAAAATAGAAGAGCGGTTACCGCGGTTAACTAATGGCCGACACACTTAACAGAGAAGAAGCGGAATCGGTTGTCACATATCGCTGCGCTATTCGCACGAAATTAAATGAGTTAGAAGCGGTGGCAAAAATATCAAACAGCGGCAAGTTTGAATTGAAGAATGGCGTAGCTTCAAATTTTGCACATTTACTTTCTGGAATCTCTTCATTTGTTCCTGTTTTTGGCCAGCCTGCTTCAGCTGCTCTTTCTCTTGCCGCCTTTGGATTTAAGAGTCTTGAAGAATCTAGCGCAAAAGCAGCGGCAGAAAAAATCTTAGCAGTAAGTTTGGGAGATTCAGCAAAATGGAACGATCTAACCAGACAACTTTCCAGAGAGCTTGGCAATTACAAAACTGAAGAACTCAGAAATTTAGACAAAGAAAGTGCAGAAACATTGGCAAAGACCGATCTAGCGCAAATAGTCGCTAAAATTTTGACTGGAAATTTGCCAAATATTGAAAGAGAGAAAGATCTTTGCGAAACACTAAAAACTGCAGTGATCTATCCAAACACCATCACAAGACCAACTGGCCACGAGCCAGTTTCCAATCTTCATCAATCACAACAAAAAGCCATTAATGACCGATAATTTCCGAATCGAATCCGATTCTTTCGGCGAAATTAAAGTTCCTGCCGAAGCCTATTACGCCGCTCAAACACAGCGCTCAGTAGAAAATTTTCCAATTCAAAATCACAATCCTGGCCACAAAATGCCTAAGGAAGTTGTGCGCGCGATGTTGCTAATTAAGAAGGCGGCAGCTCTTACGAATAAAGACTTAATGGCGGCAGACCCGAAGTCTGATGAATTCAAAAAATTCTCTCCAGATTTGGCAGATAAAATTGTTGACGCCGTTGACACAATTCTCGCTCGCTTCGATTGGTTCTACGAAAATCATTTTCCTCTCGTTGTGTGGCAGACTGGCTCTGGCACTCAGACCAACATGAATACCAACGAAGTAATTGCTGGCGTTGCCAATGAAAAAGTTAGTGGAAAAAAAGGCGGAAAATCACCAGTACATCCCAACGACCACGTAAATTTAGGACAAAGCTCAAACGATACTTTTCCTACAGCCATGCATGTTGCGACAGTTCTCGCAACTTATGAAAAGCTTCTGCCGACTCTTGTTCGTTTTGCCAACGAGTTAGGCAAAAAAGAAAAAGAATTTTTAGACATTGTAAAAATTGGCCGCACTCACACGCAAGATGCGACCCCAGTAACTTTGGGTCAGGAATTTTCTGCTTACAAAGTTCAAATTCAAACTGCGGCAGTATTTATTTCTCAATCAATTTTATACGTCACGGCCTTAGCGCAAGGTGGAACAGCAGTTGGAACCGGACTTAACTGTCACCCGAAATTCGCGGTAAATTTCGCTGAAAAAATTACTGAGGTTTCTGGTTTAAAATCTTTGCACAAAAATCTTTTAAATCTTGATTTGGGTCGCACAACTTTGGCTGACGGCGTCTGGAAAGTTAAAGATTCAAATCTCACCAAACTAGGCTTAGCAGGGGCTGAGAGCTTCTTCACCAACAAAAACAAATTCTTCGCTTTGGCTTGTAACGACGAGTTAGTGAACTTCTCTGGCTCGCTAAATTCTCTTGCAACCTCTTGCATGAAAATTGCCAATGATATTCGTTTCTTGGCCTCTGGCCCGCGCTCTGGACTTGGTGAAATCAGCCTGCCTGAAAATGAACCAGGCTCTTCAATCATGCCGGGAAAAGTTAATCCAACACAATGTGAAGCGCTAACAATGATCGCTTGCCAAATAATGGGAAACCATGTGGCAGTAACTGTGGGTGGTTCGAACGGACATTTCGAATTAAATGTTTTTCGCCCGATGATTATTCGCAATGTTATCGAATCGCTAAATCTTTTGAATGACGGAATTAACAGTTTCATTGATCAGTGCCTTGTTGGAATAGTCGCCAATCGCGAACGCATCGAGCAATTACTCGAACAATCTTTAATGTTAGTAACCGCATTAAATCCCTACATCGGCTACGACAATGCCGCCAAAATCGCCAAGAAAGCGCACAAAGAAGGCACAACCTTAAAAGCCGCCGCACTTTCTTCGGGCTTAGTTACCGAAGAGCAATTCAACGAGTGGGTCGATCCCAAGAAGATGATTTAAGAAATGAATCGGTGACAAATTGTTAATCGTTGAAAATAGTCTAGCCCTCAGGGAAAAAATAAAAATCTTCAATGAATTTTGACTTCACAATTATTGGCGGATCCTTTGCGGGGATGACTTCAGCGCTTGCTTTGAGTAATGCTTCACCAGATTTAAAAATCGCAATCATTGAGAAACAAGATATCCTCAGAGTAGATAGAAAGAGGGACGGAAGGGCTTACGCGATTTCCTCAACTTCGTTAAAGTTTTTCAAAGAAATCAAAATTTTTGATGAGCTGCAAGATAATGCGGGAATAATTTCCGACATTAAAATCACTGATTACAAATCGCCCTTATTCCTTGATTTTCTTAAGCGTGATATCGGTGGCGATCTCGGACAAATAATTGAAAATTATCAGATTCACAACGCATTACGTGATCAGATTTTGCAGCGGAAAAATATTTCTGTTTTTGCGCCAAACTCCGCTTGTGAAGTTTCTCCAAACTTGCTGAAGAGCGATTTGGATGAGACATGTTTTGACAAGCTCGGCATGACTAGAGTAACTCTAGATAATGGGGAGAAAATTTATTCAAAACTTCTTTTAGCCTGCGATGGCCGATTTTCTAAGCTTCGCGAGATGTTTCAAATTCACACTACGGTAAAAAAATACGGACAAACGGCGATTGTTTTTAATGTTGAGCACGAGCTTTCTCACCAAAATATTGCCCAGGAAAAATTTCTTCCTGGCGGCCCGCTCGCAATTTTGCCGCTAAAAAATTCTAATCACTCTTCAATTGTTTGGATCGCGCCCGACCAACTAGCACAAGCAATCTTAGCTCTCGATGAAAAAAACTTCGCACAGCAATTGATGAAAAAAATGGAAGATTGCTTAGGTGCAACAAAAGTAATTTCTGAAAAATTTTCTTATCCTTTAATCGCAATCGAAGCAGAAAAATTCTTTCACGAGAAAATGTTGCTAATCGGCGACGCCGCTTGTGGCGTGCATCCAATTGCTGGTCAGGGATTTAATTTGGCAATTGCGGGGATTAATATTCTCTGCGAATTGGTAAAAAATTCTGATCAAAATTTAATTAGCTCTTACAACAAAAAAGCCAAATCCGAAGCAAAAAAAATGCTGGTCGCTACCGATATCTTAAATTCTCTCTTCGAAACCAAAAGCCTGTCGATCGCACTAGCGCGAGACTTTGGCCTGGGTCTTGTAAATAAATTACCCCGCTTGAAAAAATTTTTTATTAAATCCGCTGGAGGTTTTTAATGCTTATTTACCGAACCATTTCCGTTTTACTTTTTCCCTTTCTCGAGCTCTATCTTTTTTACCGCGTCTACAAAAAGAAAGAGGACAAGAAACGTCTACGCGAACGTTTTGGCAAGCCTACTCAAGAGCGCTGCCAAGGAGATCTAACTTGGCTTCACGCCGTTAGTGTTGGCGAAACAAATTCAGCTTTAATTCTTGTTGACGAGCTGCTCAAAAAATTTCCCGAAAATACAATTTTATTCACCACGACAACTCTAACTTCCGCCTCAATCTTAGCAGCAAAATTGCCGGAATTTAACGGAAGAGTAATTCACCAATTTCTGCCAATTGATTCTTTGCTTTGCGTTCGCGATTTTATTAATTTCTGGCGACCAAACACGGCAATTTTTGTTGAATCAGAAATCTGGCCGAACCTTATCTGCGAGGCCAGAGCGATTGGTGCAAAGGTTTTCTTGGTTAATGCTAGAATGTCAGAAAAGTCGGCAAAAAGATGGTCAGTCGCTCACTCACTTGGTTTCAAAATTTTTGACAATTTCGACGCGATTTTTGCTCAAAGCGAAGAAGATCAAAAACGCCTTTCCATCCTCACCAAAAACGAAATTTTATTCTACGGAAATTTGAAATCGCAGGCGCGTGATTTGAATTTTGATTCGAGCGAATTAGAAAAATTAAAATCACAAATCGGCGCAAGAAAATTCTGGCTTGCCGCCAGCACTCACAAGGGTGAAGAAGAGTTAGTGGTTCAGGTTCATTACGAATTACAAAAATATTTTCCCGATCTTTTAACGATTCTAATTCCACGTCATCCAAACCGCGCTGAAGAAATAAAATCACTTCTTACTGGAATTAATTTTGTTCAACGCAGCAAGAATGAAATTATTGAGAGCTCAACAGAATTATACCTCGCCGACTCTCTCGGCGAGCTCGGAACTTTTTACCGCCTCGCTGATTTTACTTTCCTTGGCGGCTCACTTCTGCCAATCGGCGGCCACAATCCATTCGAGCCAATCAAACTTGGATGCGCCGTAATCAACGGCTCGCACACCTTCAACTTCAAGGAAATTTACGAAAATCTACGCAAAGAAAATGCCTGCGTAATTGTTGAATCAACAGAAGAGTTAACAAAAAAAGTTAGAGAATTTTTAGACGACACATCTCACAGTAAAGCCTTGTCAGACAAAGCCGCAAAGCTAGTCACAACTTCCGAAAATATTGCCGAAAAAATTATTAATAAATTTTCGTAAATAACTTCGCACCACCTCTATGCCCACCTCTAAGCAGGTGAATAAAACTTTCGCCGGTTGGGTGAATAAAACTTTCGCTGGTTGAGCGAAGTCGAAACCAAGATAAGTTCGGCTCCGAAAAATTACTGCGACCTAATCTACTTTCAGAAAGATGAAACTTGTTCACGAAATAAAAATAAAAGACCTTCTTGGCGACTCTCCTAAATACAAGACTACATGGCTTTGGAAAGAAGCTGGATTAGACAGTGGTATACAAGATAAGAAAATTACCCAAGCAAAGAAGAAATTTTTTGAGAAGATGAAAGTGAGAATTGACAAGCTAAAAGGATCTGAGCTAGCTGAAAAAACAATAAAAATTTACAAAAAAAACGCTTCTGAATTTTCTCCATCTCTTTAAAAAATAACTCCTAATGAGTGGAATTTGTATCCGACTTTAGGGGGCAACTTCAATCAACTAAAATGAGACCATCTTCAGGAAATAGCACTGCCCCAAATGATTCAGAATTAGAGGCAGCAAGAGTTGCAGCTGCTGAAACTGCATTTCAAGACGCAGTATATGATTTATTTATAAGAGGGAGGAAGCCAAACGAGAAAGAGCGAGCTAGATTGCGCGATCTTTTAGCAGACGCATGTTGCCCCAAGGAGATTGTAGATGCTTTAATGGCGGGAACGGCTCAATTAGACACGACAGAATTCCTGAATTACTTTTTGGAATTGGTGATGCCAGAAAAATCCCGTGTAAATGTTACCTCAAAGGTTGAATGGAAAGCTGGAGCTCAAACAAAAACAAGTTTAAATGGAGTAAAAGAGGCCAAGCTTGAATTTGATCTTCCAGATGAAGTCGGTGCGGTAGATCTCTCGAAGATGCTAGAAAATTACCAACGTGAAGAAAAACTTAACGGAGAGAATAAATTCGATGCTCCTGAGGGAAAAGTTGACGCTAAAAAAAATCTACGAATAAAAGCCACCAATGCAGACGCTGAAATAGTAATTTCTCTAAAGCGATTCAAGTATACGGATCGACCCGGGCTTTCTCCTGTTAAAAAAAAAATAGAGAGTCCTGTCTCTCTAGATAATATTTCTCTGCCGCTGCAAGATGATGATACAGAAAAGATGCAGGAATATTGCGTTACTTCTTTCATTGTGCACGAAGGGGGGCTTGATGGCGGGCATTATGTCGCTTATGTTAAAGAAAGTGACAAAAAATGGTATTGCTACAACGATAGATCAAAAACCGAAGTTTCTGGCGATGATTTGATTGAGGCAAAAACACAGGCCTACGTAGTTAAATATTCGCCATTAAACGAAGGTGAATGTACATTGCCACAAAGCCAGGGCGATAATGGCACTGCGAATGGTGGGAATAGATGTTGGGCTAACGCAGCTTTCGCCTTCGCGCTTTCAATGACTTCGTTACATGATGAAGATCATAAAAGAAGCGAGGAAAAAGCTTTGCCCGAAGTTAGTCTGCCCAGAATGGGGAAGAGTCCAGAAGTGGTAGAATGCGTCAAAAATATTTTACATTATGACGGGGGAAGTGATTTAAAAAGCGTTCTGGAGATGTTAAGAGATATCAGACCAGGTGTCAGAAAATCTCTAGATGATTGCCTCAAAGAGATCAGCGCCGTTTCAATCAGAAAATTACTAGAAAACACAGCACAGAACTATTTGCTTGAATTGGCCCATCGAAGAAATCAGGAAAAAACCAAAGAAATTTTAAGTCTTCGTGAATTTTTTAGTGATGAAAAAAATAGAAAAAATATATTAAATATCATCGATCAAATTGCTGATAACCAAGCGGGCTTTATTGAAAATCCGCTCGAATTTTGTGCGAGAGTAATTAATCCTTCGGATCTCGAAAAGGCAAAAAAAGAATTAAAATCAAAATCTCCGCAATTTTCAACTTCAGCAGATCTTTGCTATACAGCGATTATTGAAAACGATGCGAAGAATCTTAAAAAATTCCTCCCTAATGCAATAGCGCAAGATGAGAACTTCTTGACCAATGCTTTGTGTTTTGCGGTCACAGACGAAAAGGCTGATATCGCTAATCTCTTGATAGCTGATCATGAAGCCAATCAAGACAAAAAATCTTCGCTCTACGGAAAAACCGCCAAAGAAATTGATGATGAGCGTATTGGAAAGAAAATTCTCAGCCCAGAATCTAAGCCTGAAGACGAGGTGGCGCCACCAGTTTTATTCGATCGATGGAAAATATCCTATCCTGCTAAATTCGAAACAAGCGAGACCGGCGAATATTTTAGAAAAGCAAAAAATAATTTCTTCGAGGCATTTGAAATTATGCCCCTGGGTCAAGGATCGCTGCTAAAATCTCTTAAAAAGATTTCTGCCGCTACCGTAGATCTCGCCTTTTCCATCGCATGGGGCTTACTTGAATATCTTCCTGCCGCAGTTATTAACACAATCACTTCGCCAATAAGAACTGAGGTAGAGATCAAAAAGAAGGTTAAAAATAGTGAGAGGGCTACGGTAGAAGTTCAAGCTGGAGAAGAAGACGTTTCCGATGTCGATGGGCCCGATTTTACAGCCCCTGGATCTCCTCCCCTTGCTATAATACCTGGTAGTGCTGTTAAAGGTCCAAAAGCAGATCAGCTAAAACAAAAGGGGCATTTTGTTGCAACAATAAGTTAGTTAAAAGACCCTCGCTTCTGCGCTCCCCATCCTAGCAAAAGCCGAGACTTAGGATGGTTGGCAACCCCCACTTTCAAACGCGATATTCTGAATTTCGGCCTTCGTGAAAATTATGCCTGAGGTGCGGATTAAAAGATTAAATACAGCCGCCCTAATTTCCCTTCACCACAATTTTTCCTTGCGCAGTTTTCTGGTGAAAATCGCCGAAAAACTTGTACTCGCCTGGTTTTAGCGGGCCGATAAAGATCGTTATTTTTTTTCCAGCACCAACCAGCTTTTCTTTTTTCAAATCAGCGCTCTCAAATTCTTCCAAAGTTTTGTCGGTATTCTCAACGATTAATTTAAATTCCTGATTCGCCAAAACTTCAATTTCCGCCGGCTCAAATTTATGATTTTTAATCTGAACTAAAAATTCTTTACTCTCTGCGCTAGCTTGCGAAGCGCTGAAAATAAAAGCTAAAGAGATGATTGCGGTAAAAAGTTTTTTCATTTTTCAAAAGTAATTAATAACGAAAATAGACGAGCACAATCTCAAATAAATCTTCTCAACTAAACAAGAAATCAAATATTGAAGCCGAATCTCTAACGACGACAAAAACCGCTACATTAAAAAGTTAAAAAATAACCCCGATCTAACCCTTCTTAAAAAATTTCGCTAAATCGCGCACGTGACTAATAAAATGGAACTGCAATTCCGGCAAAGATTTTTTTAGCGCCGCAAAGTTTTTGTTTTTTTCGTTAGCCTTTGGAATCAAGCAGTTCTTAAAGCCGAGCTTGGCCGCCTCTTTTAATCTTCCTTCTAAATTACTCACCATTCGCACTTCTCCGCTTAATCCAATTTCACCAATTGCGATTGTTTGCGAAGGCAAAGCAATGTCGCGCGCGGCAGAAATTAGGGCACAGGCGCAGGCTAAATCTGCTGCAGTTTCTTCGATTTTTAGTCCGCCAACAATGTTCAAATAAACTTCCTTGTCGAAAAGATTGAGGCCGAAACGAGCACTCAAAACTGCAATCACCATTGCCAAACGATTAACATCCCAGCCAACAACAGCACGTCTTGGTGTTGGCATAAAGCTTGGCGAAACCAGGGCTTGAATCTCAACTAAAATTGGTCGCGTGCCTTCAACGCCAGCAAAAACAATCGAGCCAGAAGTTTCGCGGTCGTAAGAAGTTAAAAATAATTCACTCGGATTTGTTACTTCAGAAAGTCCGATTTCATTCATTTCAAAAACACCAATTTCATTGGCCGCGCCAAAGCGATTTTTAATCGAGCGCAAAATTCTGAAGTGCAAATCTTTCTCGCCTTCAAAATACAAAACCGTGTCAACCATGTGTTCCAAAACTTTCGGTCCGGCGATTTGTCCGTCTTTGGTTACGTGCGAAACAATGAGTAAAGTAATGTTGTTTTTCTTAGCAAAAATCGTTAGCTCACCAGCGGCAGCCCTAACCTGCGAAACCGTGCCTGGCGCAGATGAAAGCTCTTCCAAAAACATCGTTTGAATCGAATCGATAATCACAATTGTCGGCATTTTTTTACCGTCGATTGAATTAATAATTTCTGAAACATTCGTCGTCGCTGCGAGTTGAATTGAATCTTGTTTCACTCCCGTACGATTCGCGCGCAAACGAATTTGATCCACCGATTCTTCGCCCGAAATATAAATAACCTGATTTTTTCCTCCCGCCAAACTCTCTGCCGTTTGTAAAAGCAAAGTTGATTTTCCAATTCCAGGATCGCCACCAATCAAAACCACTGAGCCTTGTACCAAGCCACCTCCAAGCACACGATCAAGCTCACCAATATTAGTTTTAATTCGCGGAAAATGTTGTGCTTCGCCAGTTAGCTGCACGAGCTCGATCTTTTTCCCACTAGATTTTTTTCCTGATTTTGCGCCTTCCACAATTCGCGTAAAATGCGACGCGCCACCCTCTTCAAACTCTTCCAATAAACTATTCCACGCCCCACAATCTGGACATTTTCCTGCCCATTTAAAATGCACAGAGCCACAAGATTGGCAGGAGTAAGCTGTTTTTTTAGATTTCATTTTCGAGTCTGATTGTTTTTTTGGATCCTAACTTAAAACGTCATTCCCGCAAAAGCAGAAATCCAAGTGGCGCAACTAAATTAATGGGTAGACGAATGCTAGCAAAGTTAAAAAGGTTTTTAAAAGACCAAAACCTCGACTACTTTTTCTTGCCGAATTCCGACGAATTTTTTTCGGAATATTTACCAGAGAGTGAGAAGCGAGTTCAAGCAATTACCGGCTTCACTGGCTCGAATGCGACAGTGATTTTTGGGCAGAAAAAATCATATTTCTTCACTGACGGGCGCTACATTTTGCAAGCAAAAAACCAGCTTGATCAAAGTGAGTTTGAGATTTTCAACCTGGCCGAGAAGCAGCCTTTGACTTTCATTCCCAGGGGATCGCGAGTTGCGTTTGATCCGAAATTAGTAAATGTAAATTTCGTCAGATCTTGCGCAAAAGCAGGCTTGAGAACCACTCTTCTTAATCACGAAAATTTTTCGCTATTTGAGCCTGGTCTAAAACAAGAAAAAAATATTTTCTCTCTCCCAACAAAACTCACCGGCGCTGATTCTCTGACCAAGCGCGCTCATATTCTGCAAGGCTTTGAGGGTGACGCGATTCTAATTACCAAGCCGGAAAATATTTGCTGGCTTCTCAATATTCGTGCTGCCGATGTTGAGTTCACGCCACTTCTTCTTGCTTACGCAATTCTCTTCAAAAATGGCGAGGTCGACCTCTTCGTGAATGAACAAAAAAATCTCGAATTAGAAAAAGTAAATTGCGTCGCGCCGAGTTGTTTTGATTTACGTCTCGCTGTTTTGAGCAAAAAAATTAAGAAAATTCAAATCGACGAGAACTCTACGAATTACTGGCTTTACGACTTATTACAAAAAAACGATTTCGAACTCACTCATAAAATTGATCCGATTGAATTAGCTAAATCACAAAAAAATTCTGCAGAAATTTTTGGCGCAATTAAGTCACACGAAATTGACGGATTAGCAGTTACAAAATTTTTGTTCTGGCTCTCAAAACAAAATCAAAGCGGCCAGGAAACTGACGAGAAAACTGACGAGATTTCTGCAGCAAAAAAACTTCTCGAATTCAGAAAAGAATCGCCACACTTTTTCTACGAAAGTTTTTCTGCAATCTCTGGCTTTGCCAGCAATGGCGCGGTAATTCACTACCATTCAACCAAAGAAACAAACAAGAAAATCTCTGATAATTCACTCTACCTAATCGACTCGGGCGGACAATATTTGGGTGAAGATTTTTGTGGCACGACAGACATTACGCGCACTGTCGCAATCGGAAATCCGAGTGAAGAAATGCGTGAAAATTTCACTCGCGTTTTGAAGGGACACATTGCCCTTGCCCGCGCAAAATTTCCGCGCGGAACTTCTGGCGCACAACTTGACATTCTTGCTCGCGAACATCTCTGGCGCGCTGAATTAAATTACGACCACGGCACTGGTCACGGTGTTGGCAGTTTTTTGTCAGTGCACGAAGGACCTTGCGGAATTAGCAAGCGCGCGCAGCAAGAACTTTTACCCGGAATGATTTTATCGAACGAACCAGGCTTTTACAGAGAAGGCGAATACGGAATTCGTATTGAAAATTTAATGCTCGTCGAAGAGTCCGAGAAAGAAAACTTCCTCCAATTTAGCACCCTAACTTTAGCTCCTCTCGATCCCAGTTTGATTGATTTTAAAATGCTGACACGC
>CANNMN010000006.1 GCA_947505885.1 Rickettsiales bacterium | reverse complement strand
GCACCTTGCAGAGATGATTGAGGGAGGTTCTTTTATTACAGTAGAGGTGTTGCTATTTTTCATTAAAATTTTTCCAGGCGCAACAAATTCGCCAAATGTAACAAAGTCATTTACCAGAATGAATTGATGTCGCGGTAATTTATCGGGTAAGTTTTGGCAATCCGCAAAATTCCTGGTTTTAGGCAACAAATATTCTAATTCAAAATTTAGGCCGCAGGAAATAATCGAGATTCCATCTTGTTGCAGTTCACTTATTTTTTTGGTTATTAGTAACTGCTCATCCAGTTTTTCATTTTTTGTAAAGGCGTGCAAGACTAGGTAATCTAAGCTTTCCTGCCGAAATAAAATTAATAAAGAAATCAGTGCGATGAGTTTTTTTGTATGTAACTTTGTTCCGCAAATCAGGAAAGAAATTCCGAAAATACAGTAAAATAAAGCGGCAATAAAGTAGCGGTAATTGACGAATACCGAGAAAAAAATCCACCAAAGCGAGTGAAGGAAGAAGCAGATAATTAGAGCGATTCCAAGCCAGTAGAAAATATGATCTTTTCTCTGATTGGAAGTTTTGACGAGATACCCAGCAAGAGCCAAAAGCAAAAATAGAGAACAGCCGAAAATACGGAAAAGTTGAAAAATTTTTTCTAGCGGTCGGGCACTTTCGACTAATGCAATCTGTTTGTAGAAGAGAGTATTTTTTAACTGAATTTCGTAGTAAGAATTCCAGCCGAGTGAAATTATTTTTACTAATTCGAAGAGAAAAAATGGCGCAACAAAACCGAGTCCAGAGAGAAGAATTAATGTGAATTTTTTCTTAAAATCTTTTTCACCTCCTTTCTGGTGGGTGAAAAAAATTCTTGCTGCATTTACTAGAATAATTGTGATGCAGGCGATTCCAGAAAGAGTTTTGCACATAATCGCCAGACCTAGAACAAGGCCACCTAGCAACATTCTATTCTGAAATAAAATGAGAGCTCCGAGAATTGTTAAAAGAATCGCCGGAATTTCTCCTAGCATTAAATACCAGAGGGAAAATTGATCCGAATTATAGATGCCATAATTCTCAACATTAATTGAAAATAGCAGGCAAAGTAGCAGTGCTAAAAAAGAGCAGAACCACTTTTTTTCGCTTTTGAAATTTACAAAAATTGTCAGGAGCAAAATCCAAATTAATGTTACGATTGTTATGCCGGGAACCCAATGTTGATTGCCGAAAATCTTAACAAATAAAGTGGCGGGAAGAATGACGATTGGGCCCAGGCTAATCCAAGGATCAAAAAGAAAATTTTCTTCAAAAGCGGTTGAATAATATCCGTTTCCATTTGCCAAATTTTTTGCTACTGAGCCAAAACATGCGTCATCTGTCCAGATTGAAAAATTGAACACGTGCCAGATTTGCGCTGCGATTAAAAATAAAGAGAGGACTAACAGGCTGTATTTAAATATTCTATCCATTGGCTGTTTAAGTTTGTGATCAGAATCTGGTTTCTCTTGCTTGAAAAACTTATGAAATAATCTGCAAATTTCCATTCATTATTACTTAATAAGGCTCGAGCATTTTTGCCGCTATTACTTCGATAATTTACTTTTCTTGCTTCTTATAGGCTTCAAGAATTTTTGTAATTAAGCCGCCAAACTTTGCTTTTAGCTCTTTGCATCTGCTCGTGTTATGTAATTCTAAGCCTTTTTTTTCACTCTTAATTAATCCGGCTTCGCGCAAAATTCTGAAGTGATTTGATAGTGTGGATTTTGGCATTTTCTTATTTTTCACTTGCAGAAAATTGGAGCAGCTTTGCGAACAATCGCCTTCGGAAATTTCCATAAAAATTTGCACGCGCACAGGATTGGCAAGGGCGTGGAGAATTGCCCCAACTTTGATATCTTTCATTTCGGGATTGTGGATTGAACGCATTTTTAAATGATAAGGTTTATTCGATAATGATATTGAACTTGATTTTTACTAGTTCATAAAATCGGAACTATAAAACTAAATTCCTAGAAAGTTTTCAGGCTAGTAAAAACCAAAAAATAAATTTTATGACAACCCTGTTTGATTCGCTAAAAATTGGTGACCTAACTTTGCCAAATCGCCTAGTGATGGCGCCACTTACTAGAATGCGCAGCAAACAGCCAGGAGACGTTCCTCAAGAAATAAACGTTAAATATTACGCACAGCGTGCAACGGCTGGCCTGATAATTTCTGAGGCAACACAAATCAGCCAGCAAGGCAAAGGATATCCCGCAACTCCCGGAATTTATTCAGATGAGCAAGTTGCAGGTTGGAAGGCTGTAACTGAAGCAGTTCACAAAAAAGATGGCAGAATTTTTTTACAACTTTGGCATGTCGGCAGAATTTCACATCCATCGCACCAGCCAGGTGGAGCAGAGCCTGTAGCACCTTCTGCAATTGCAGCAAAAAACAGCGGAACTTACACAGCAGAATTTAAGCCAACAGAAATTCTCACGCCACGCGCGCTTGAAACCGCAGAAATTTCTGGCATTATTGCTGATTTTAAAAAAGCAGCGCAAAACGCCAAAGAAGCGGGTTTTGATGGTGTTGAAGTTCATGGTGCCAACGGATATTTGCTCGATCAATTTTTACAAGATGGCTCAAACAAAAGAACCGATCAATATGGTGGCTCAATTGAAAATCGGGCCAGACTTTTGCTTGAAGTAATGGACGCTGCAATTTCAGTTTGGGGCGCGGGCAGAGTTGGCGTTCGTCTATCGCCTTACGGAACTTTCAATGATGTTAGCGACAGCGATCCAGAAAAATTATTTTCCTATGTTTTAGAGAAACTAGACGAAAGAAAAATTGCTTTCGTAGATTTGATTGAACCAAGATCATCAAGCGCTGGCGGCGCAGAAGTGGAAGTAAAAAATGCACCAAACACAGCAAATATTTTCCGCGAAAAATTCAAAGGCGTGCTAATTTCAGCTGGCGGATACAACCCCGAACTTGCTAAAGAAGCAGTTGAAAATGGCAAAGCTGACGCAGTTTCTTTCGGCCGATATTTCATCTCAAACCCCGATTTGGTTCGCAGAATTAAAGAAGAAAAAGAACTAAACGAATATAACCGCGCTACATTTTATGGCGGCGGAGAAGTTGGTTATACTGATTATCCATTTTTGGGATAAAGTTCTGAATCGTGAATTATTAGAGAAAATAATCGCCAAATATAATTTTGGCTGACTCCCTGTAACGACGTGGCTCCGCGTTGTTGATAAGTTTAGAACTTTTGATGCAGAAATTAAAAGTGCAATGCTATGGTGCGTGATGCTTCAAAGAGATTTTTAATGTCTGATGAAGGTCTCTAATTTTACTTTTACTCTGAAATCAGATAAAAATTATGACCAATTCAACCAAGACAATTTATCAAACTAGACCTTATCCAATTTATAAAAAAATTGATGACAAGTTAGTGCAAATCGAAAAACGAGATACAAATAAAGACTACAGCTGTGTTTCTGGTGAGTTGGATGGCAAAATGATGGTTTATGATTTGGAACTTACAGATGAAGAACAAAAAAAGAAAAATGATGATGAAGCCAAAAATGAGGCTGAAAGACCAATGCGTGAAGCAGAAGAAAGAATTCAAGATAAACTACAAAGAAACAAGAACGCTGAGCTTCGTAAATCGTTACAATACGAAACTAGACTCGTAGCGTTTTTAGATATTTTAGGATGGAAAGCTGCAATAGAAGAGTCAGCGAGGAATATAACATTAGCACAAGATCTTGGAATTGCTCTTACAGTATTTCCTGGCATGATACAACAGAATGAATTTACAAAAGGATGGTTTGAGTATGATCCACAAATCAGCCATTTTTCTGATTCAGTAGTTATTTCTGTTAAATTAGACCGAGATGGCGTTGACCATCTTTTAAAATCATTAGGGCGGGTAGTTGATTTTTTCTTAGAAAGAGAACTGTTGGTGAGAGGAGGAGTTGCACTTGGATTATTAACGCATAAAGAAAATATGGTTTATGGACCTGCGCTTATTAAGGCTTATGATTTAGAGAAAAATAAAGATAACTGGGCGCCGCGTATTGTGCTTGATGAAGAATTGGTGGATTTAATAGGAAGAAACACTCCGATGGTAGATTTGAATAATAACTTATCTGGTTATCTCAAGAATTGGCGGATTGATGAAAAGGATAAAAAAACGTTTTTTGATTTTTTGCCACATCCTTCATTAAAAGGAGATTTTTTTTCTGTTTATGAAAGAACGCTTCTTATCACAAGAAAGATGATTTTAGAAAATCTTAGAAAATTCGAAAATCGGCAGGACGTTCTAAGAAAATATCAATGGCTCGCGCAATATTTTAATATTGTTCTTAAAGAAAACTCAGAAGCTAAGGTAGAAAAAATTGAATTAATGCAACTGACAAAGTTTGGGGTATTAATTTCAAAAGTTCGAAAACTAATAAAAAGCGCGAGATTATCGTTTTCGTATTTTCGAACTTAAAGCCTAAGGGACATGGAGTTCGAAAAGGTACCAGGTCGCTTTTTCTTTGTAAGTATCTATTGAAAAATGCGTCAAATCCTGACAATAACCCATATAAATCAACCTTTTCGGTAAATAACAAAAAAGCCCGTCAGATAATACTGACGGGCTTTTTTTGTAGTGGCTCCCTGGGAAGGATTCGAACCTCCGACCAAGTGATTAACAGTCTGATTTTTACAAAAAGTCACAACTGACTAAAAATGATGACAACAATAAAATCAAGGCTTCGCAGCTTTTTTCTTGTTGGTGGTGATTACGATTTATTGTTAAAATTTGTGGCTAATTGTCCCACCAGTGTCCCACGGAACCAAGCAAAATTAATTGGGTTTTTTATATTCATTGGGAATTGAAATTCCCCTCCCATCTTCAGTGAAAATCTCATCTGGCATTATTGCTTGCTCAAGCATGAATTCCTTAAGAATCACAAAATTGTGAAAAATTTGCCCCCTTTTATCCTTTCCAACGTTCCCACTCGCGAGATAAAGACTTTTGCTGATATATTTGGTGTCTTTGATAGGTGGTGTTAGGATGCTTATTTTTAATTGTTTATTTTTTCTTCTAGCCATTTCAATGGCTGGAGTAATATCGGAATCATTTGTTACGATGAGAATTCTATCGCTAATTGTTTCAAAAGCATCTTCAAGAACTGCTAAAGCTATATTTACATCGCTTTCCTTTTCCTCGTGAGTAAGCTTTACGTATTTTTTATCTTGTTCGTAGATGGTTATCGATTTTTTTTTGAAATTTCCTTCAATTATTTCGATATCATAGTGCTTTAGGGCGTCAGTAAAAGACTTATATCTCTTTTGAGTGTCTTTTGATTTGTGAGTGGGAAAGGCGGTGAAGAATTTTACCCTGACAATTTCCTCAATCTTATGATTGATAAAAAATTTACAAAATATTTTAGGGTTTGCCCATTTTAGGTGAGGTTTGCCAAGATTATCAATTGCGTGATAGAGGTTGTAGCCATCGATAAAGATAGTTAGCTTTTTCATGGTGAAAATAAAAAAGCCGCCCTTATGCAAGCAGTGAAGGAGCGGCTGCACTTGAATATTTCAAGCGTGTGTTACTGGTTAGCATTGGTCGATTAATATACTTTTCAAGTAATTTAAATGTTATCCATCATCAGTTGGTATTTATCCGCAGTTTAACCCCAACCCAAGCCTCATCATTAATAAACTTTATCCCCGCATCTTCGAAGGCGTTTCTAATATCTCTCAAAGTTCTCACCGCAGGCTCTCTCGCCCCTCTTTCAAAATCTGCAATGGTTGACTCGCCAATTGAAGACTTCTCGCTCAAATCGCTTTGTTTCCATCCAAGCAAGTCTCTGGCCGCTTTACACTGGTTTGGTTGAATAGGTTGAGTGTTTTTTGATTTGACGATTGACATGTTGGCTTTATCTATTGAATCATAGTTAATCTATTGTTCTCTAGATATGCTAGAGAAAGAGGTTCTAAATATCCTATCGTTCAAAATCTATCTCAAACTATGGCAAGTAGCAGAGTCGAATTTCTATTCTTAAAAGCATCAATCGAGCAATTCATTCGAGATTTACAAAGGTTTGAAAAGGCGCTGGAGACCAAAGAATTTCCTGAAGAGGAGATGCTTGAAATCATGGGATATTTTGTCGCGGTGAAAGAAAATATTGAAGGGCTAGAAACTAGGTATTCAAGGCTTTAGCTGGCTCAAGCAACAAGTACGCGCGCGTGCGCGGAATACTCTCTAAGCCACTCGACCTTCCCCCAAAGAAGAATCTTGTGATGGCGACAACTCTTAACACATAAAACTGTGTCCGGCAAACGAAAGATAACAAGAAAAGTAGTGGGGAGGCCAACAAAAATGACTCCGGAAATTATTGGTAAATTAGAGTATGCTTTTTTGCTTGGTAAAAATGACCTTGAAGCCTGTGCTGAAGCCAAGATTGGCAAATCAACACTTTACGATTTTCAGAGAAAAAATCCCAAGTTTTGCGACCGAAAAGCATGGTTTCGGAACAATGTGAGGTTGAGGGCAAAGATAGCCATCGTTAAGGCGATAGAAAATGGATGTGGCAAAGCGGTTAGATGGTGGTTGACTAGATATTGCAAAGAGGAGTTTTGCTTAAGAACAATAAAAAAACTCAAAAAAACAATGCAGCTAAATGAGGTGACGACTAGAATTGTCGAGCCTCCAACTAAGAAATCAGTCGAAGAGGCAGGAGATTGATAGGCGAAGTGGAAAGCGGTGACCATCTCTAGCTTTTCTGATTATTTTTCTTTGTTTTTATCTCAGGCATCAATTCGGCCGGCTGAATCTTAAGTTCCGCCGCTATTCTGCAGATAGCGCGAAGCGAGGGGTTTCTTTTTCCTCTTTCAAGAAGGCTGATATAGGTGCGGTCAAAACCAGCGTTTAAAGCCAAATCCTCCTGGCTCACGCTCTTTGAGACCCCTAGTGCCTCGTAGCTTCTCCCCGAATTGTAAAAGTATTTTTTCGTCAAGCATAGCGCTTGACTTTTTCCGGAAAGTTAACGGATAGTCTACGGACTGACAGTCACTTTAATAAAAAGCCATTCGTTAAAATGCTTAACTTTCTAACAAGATTTGGTCTTTCGGCAGCATTACTTTTGTTAGCCTATTTGCCAGCTAATGGTCAAAATTCTAAGCGACACATAAATGGTATTATGCCCGTAGATGTTTATCTAAACATGGAGGGTAGAGGGTTTTTAACAAAAAAGAATCTTCTCGGCGCCGAGGAGGGCAACCTTTGGATTAACGAAAAAAATCAGGCTGGTATTGATTACAGGGTTGAGACCTATAGCCATAGCCCAAACGACATTGAGAATATTAGAGCTACAGCAATGGTGGATCCGGTTGCTAAAAAGATTGTGGCTACCGTTCCATTTTTTGAATATGTAGCTTCTTTACCTTATGACAAATCTGAGCCGCAGAAGGCGGCGGCATGGATTAGAAATAATATCAATAAAAATAAGGCAACAACTCTGATTGGCGGCGTTAGATTTACCATAATGGTGCCTTCTAAGTGGTATAGGATGCTTATCATGGAGGCTGAATAATTTTTGTTTCACCGTTTCGCTCCATAGGGAATGAAACAGTGAAACACTCAGTTTCTTACCCGCTCTTTTCTTTCCAACCCGTCAGAATTCGGTTTACTTTTGAAAGACTAAGCCCCGTTTCATTGGCAATGTCTCTTTGGCTCAAGCCCTCCCGCGACAACTCAACAACCCTTTTCATTTCCAAATCCTCAAGCTCAGAAATTACCCAGTTTGCTTTGTCATCATTCAACTCAAGCCTAACCTCAAAAGCCTCAGCCTCTTCACCAGCAAAGCCCCGTGATTTTTCAAAATGAATTTCAAACCTCGCACCTTGCTTGCTGTCATAGTCGGATGGATGTTTTAGATTTATCACTGTGTCCAAAATATCCTCCTTCTTTGACGTGCCCCGTTGCTCGTTATTTTTACCAGCGTGATGAATGAAAATAATCGATTTACCAATTGAGCGAAGTCGTAAAGCCCAGTTGGCTATTGGATCCCAACTTGCAGCCTCGTTTTCTTTGCCGTGGCTGGTGAGGGTTGAGAGATTATCGACAATGATGACATCAGCATTTTGAATGTGAGGCTCTAAAGCTGATTGCCCTTCATCTGTCGCCAAATTGGGCATTATGCCGTCGGCTTGCGCATCGCGAGTGATGATTGAAAGATTGCCATTCTCAACCGAATCAACCATCAAAGTTTTAAGCCTTTCTTGCATTGCGTTTGCAGGCATTTCGCCGTCGATGTAAAGAACTCGCCATTGTTTGCCAATCTTCCACTTGTCGCCAAACAAACTTGCGCCACTAGCAATTTTGCAGGCCAAAGACAAAGCGAAGTAGGTTTTGCCCACTCCTCTTTTGGCGAATAGCATTACCAGTCCCTGCCGAGGCAGGAACGGGTAAACAATAAATTCTCTTGGGGGCAATTTCTTTAACAGAAAATCGTTGATGCCGATGGCGATTAGTTTCGGTTTGCGAAATTCATCGATAGTCATCGCGCCAGAACCAATTGCCTCTTGGTCTTCGGCAATATGTCCATCAAGAGTTTGAGGGAGTTTTTTAGTCATGCGCTACCTCCTTCTGAACAGGGGAAGGCTCAACTAAGAAAACCCCGTCCATTAAGACATAGCGAGCAATCCTTCTTTCACCTTCGCGAATAGTTAGAATCGCAATGTTATGCTCATGCCTCAAAATATGAACATAGCTAGAAAGCCGGAGAAGCTTCAAATCATGGCTTTGAATGCTGGTAATGCCTCGACCACCAGCCTCTTTCAAAACAATAAGAGTGCGTGCGTTTTGGCCTTCCAAACGGATTGTTTCTTGTTGGTCATTTTTGGTGACAACAAATTTGGCAAAGATTCTTTTATTGCCCCTAGAGGAATTATTTTTTAACATGTTCTTACCGTTGGTTGAATTACTAATGGATTAGGGCTTTCAGTTGTTTGGCGTCCAAACTTCACAACTGAGAGCTTTTTTATTGCCTTAGGCACTTTGCACCTCATTCACTTTATTAACGCATCTGAAGAACTCGTTTTCGTCGATTAAGACACGAGAACCGATGCGTTTAAATGCAGATTTAAATCCGTTAGATTCTGAATGAAAAATTAGGTGACGAATTCCGCCGTGACTGGCGAAAGATTTGTGCTCTTCGACAAAGTTGTTAATTGTCAGAAGGCGCGTTGGCAGGTTGCTTTGTTGCATGTTTGATTTTTTTTGATTGACGAAATTGATAAACAACACTCACCGCTTGTGAAATGTTGCAAACAATTTGGCCGCACAAAAAAACCTTCGCAATCAGCTATCCCCTAGGCGGGAACTTGTCGGGAATATTTCTTTTAGATGGGAATTGGGCGGGATTTTTGATCTTTTTAACCTTCTCAGAACAGGCATCCCTGTATTCGTTAACCCTATTTTGGAATGTTTTATAAGGCATGATCTCGATATTCCCGGTAGAGGGTACGTAATGGTGAATAATTTTTTTGATTTTATCTATTTCGGTTATCGGATCAGGGGGTGGGTTTTGAGACTTAATAACATTCCAAACCTCCATCGGCTTAGCTGCATTTCCTTTCTTCAGCTCGCTAATCACATAGTTTTCTATCATTGATCCTAGCGCAGTTCTTGAAACTTTTTTACCCTGACTAATTTTTACCTTCGCAATATTCTCAGTCATCGGTTTAGCTATTTCTACGGTACGACTATCTTTAAAATCTGGCTTATACGGCTTAAGCCGCTTGTTGTACTCTATGTTTCTGGCTACGTATTTTAATTCAACTATACCCTCCAAATACTTCGGGTACGACATATTTTTAACCTCTTTTATTTTATCCAGAATTCTCAACCTTAGACCCTGAGAGCAGTCCTCGCCAAGGTAGCCGGCTTTTGTTAACAAATACTCCCAATCAATATACAGAAGCATAGTTCTTCTATCGAAGAAGATTTCGCAGTCATTACTAAGCGTAAGAAATTTATTCTGTAATTCAGAAAGGCCTGCTCTCCTGAGGCCATATTTATCATCGATAAAAGTCAGAATTTTTTTACTCTCTACGTTTTTAAGTAAGCTGCTGATGATAAAATCTTCGCAAACTGACATTCTGTTCGGCTTGTCACAAAAATAATTTATTAGGTCTTTCACGTCGGATTGGTAAATTACTGCGAAGTGTACCACACCGCCGAGTACTGGCAATCCAACAATCATCTTTGAGCTCAATATGCCACTAACAAAAGTGTAGTTAAGTGAATAGGTCTTTTCAGAAGCTCTTTTATTCATACCTTTACCCCAAAAATCTTGTTATTCATTCTCTCAACTACACCAGCAGTGTGTGCGTCAGAAATGTGAGAATAGCGCTTAACCATGCTCAACGTTTTATGTCCAAGTACTCCCGCAATTTCTGCTGATGTTGCCCCGTTCATAGCAAGGTAAGACGCACAAGAGTGTCTAAGGTCGTGCCATCTAAAATCTTCTATCTCAGCCTTCTGTAATGCAGTTTCAAAAGGAGTTCTGATGTCGATTGGAGTTTGCAGATTTTTTGCGGGAAAAACTAATTCCGTGTTTTCGTTGCGGTTTTTGTAGAGAGCTTTCATCAAATCTTTGGCAATACCAACAAGAGGCAAAGAGCGACGCTCGCCGTTTTTGGTGTCGTGCAAAATTATCATTCCACGATTCAAATCGACATCCTTCCATTCAAGACTTCTTATTTCCATTTTTCTTGCACCGGTGCTAATGCCAAGCACCACCAAAATGTAGAGGAGGGGGCTTGAGCTTTCTTGGCAGGCTTGCATTAGTCTAAGCCTTTCTTCATCGCTTAGGTATCTTACCCGACCCCTTGGTTCTTTAAGTTTTTTAATTTTTAACAACGGGTTTTCTTGTAACCATCCCCACTCTTTCATGGCGATGGTAAAAGCATGGCTCAGAGCTGCGCAATAGCGGTTAATAGTTGCGTTGGTTTTTTTGACTTTCTTGTGTTCGTTTTTTTCTAAAGCGAGCTGGCTTCTTTGCTCGACAATCAAAGCTGGAGTTATGTCTGAAAGCAAAAAACTGCCAATGCTGTCTATCCAATAATTTAGCTGACTCTCTTGGGCTGCAGCGCTTTTCTTCTGCGGTAAAATTTCTTTTATGTAGCGCTCGATTAATTTTTTAACTGTGTGTTTTTTTGCTTCAGAGGTTTTGAAATGCCTTCCCTCTCTGATTGCTGACTCCGTGTCTTGAATCCACTTTTTTGCATCTGTTTGCCTAGTAAATGTGGCTGTTTGTACTGGATAGCCTCTAAGCCTCACCTTAACGCGATAAGATGTTGCGCCTTCGCCGTTAACTCTCTTTTCAATTGTGGCCATTGGAGGATTTTAGTCATTGATGGTTTGTAATGATTCACAAACTACGAATGAGAAAAATAAACGACAACAATTAACAACAATTGATTGTTAATCATAATCAAAAACATCTTTCAAGCCTTGATTCTAAAAGAAGTAAGAATCATTAAATAATGTCTTGGGACAATTAAGGGACACTTCATAGAAAAAATTATCCTAAAGTGTTAATCGAGTGAGTTTTTTAGATAGCTGAAAGCGAAGTGTGAAAAATGAGGAGAAAAAGCTTTTTAAAGACTTGTTGTGACTTCTTGTCTTTTAGTGTCCCACCAGTGTCCCATTTGAGACTTTATTTAGAAGAGAAAACCGAGCCGACTCTAGAAAGAGTGGCTCCCTGGGAAGGATTCGAACCTCCGACCAAGTGATTAACAGTCACTTGCTCTACCACTGAGCTACCAGGGAATATGAAAAAACTTGAAGGGCGTGCAAACTATGAAGTGATTCTAGTAAATCAACCCCAGACAGAATAGACAAAAAAATAGAGCTGAAAGTTTAGCTTCAGCTCTATTTTCTAATTTAAAAATATTATTTTCTGTCGCCGAATAGCTGCAACAGCATGATGAACAAGTTGATGAAGTCCATGTAGAGGTTTAATGCGCCCATTACTGCGGCCTTGCCAACCATTTCGCTATTACCGGCGAATTGGTAGTAGGTTTGTTTGATGCGTTGGGTGTCGTAAGCGGTTAGTCCGATGAAAAGAAAAGTTCCGATTACTGAAAGAGCGAATTGCATTGCTGAGCTCTTCAAGAATATGTTCACCAAGGAAGCGATGATTAAACCAATCAATCCCATCATCAGGAATGATCCCATGCCGGTTAAATCTTTTTTAGTGGTGTAGCCGTAAAGACTCATCGAGCCAAAAACCGAGGCGGTGATGAAGAAGATGCGAGCAACGCTAGTTCCGGTGTAAGCCACGAAGATTGTAGATAGAGATAAGCCCATCAATCCAGAATAAATCCAGAGATATGTTTGCGCTTTTGCAACTGAAATTTTGTTCAACTTGTGAGCAAAAAATATTACGAAACCAAGTGGAGCAAGCATTACAACGAAAGCCAAAGGTGATCCGAAGAATAACTGCATCAAAGCTGGTGAGCTCGAAACTAAAAATGCAGTGACACCAGAAAGGCCCAAAGCAATAGCCATAAAGTTATAAACTTTTACCATGTAAGCGCGCAACGAAGCGTCATAAGTTGAAGTTCTTGCCGCTGCAGAAGCAAAAGAAGTTTTGCTGTTGAAATCCATTGAGACCTCTTAAAATTGTTAATTAGGAAGACCGGCGATCTAAGTCGGCTAAAATCTTTTTCAAGAAGTTGTGAGAAAAATAATTGCGATAGTTGGATTAATGGGAGTCGGCAAGACAACTGTTGGAACAAAATTATCAAAAAAACTCGGTCACTATTTTATTGATTCGGATCATGAAATAGAAGATCGCGAGCGTAAAACCATTCCAGAAATTTTTGCAGAAAATGGCGAAGAATATTTTCGCTCACTTGAAGAAAAAATTATTAAGGAAATTGCATTACGCGACGAAGAAATCGTTTTATCCATCGGTGGCGGAGGCTTCATGAGCGAAAAAACGCGTGAAATTTTGAAAGAAAAAGCGATCACAATTTGGCTAAATGCGCCAATTCAAGAAATTTTACGTCGCGTTGGTAATAAAAATAACCGCCCTCTTTTGGAGAATAAAAATAAAAGATTGGTTTTAGAAGAATTGGCCAAGAAGCGTTACCCCATATACGCAAAGGCAGATTTAAAATTTGAAACTGCAAACTCAAATCGCGAAGTTTTAATCAATAAAATCATCAGCAAAATTAAGGAATTACAGAAATGAAGAAAATTAAAGTTGAGCTCGGCGATAGAAGTTACGAAATCGTCATCGTACAAAATTCTCTCGAAAATCTTACGAAGTTTTTAGCGCAAAAAAGTTACAGCAAAATTTTTATTATCACTGATGAAAACGTTGCCAAGTTACATTTGGCAAGGCTGCAAACTACATTGTCAGAATCAGAAACGATCATAGTTCCTGCTGGTGAAAACACGAAATCATTTTTATTTTTTGAAAAAATCTGCGAAGAAATTTTAACCAAAGGCATTGATCGCAAATCATTAATCGTCGCTTTCGGCGGCGGTGTAGTTGGCGATTTAGCCGGATTTGTTGCGTCAATTTTATTGCGCGGAATCGATTTCATTCAAATTCCCACAACCCTTCTTGCTGCAGTAGATAGCTCGGTTGGTGGCAAAACGGCAATTAATTCAAAGGCCGGAAAAAATTTAATCGGTAGTTTTTACCAGCCAAAATTAGTACTTTGCGATTTAGAGTTTTTGAAAACTTTGCCCAAACGCGAACTAAGATCTGGTTACGCCGAAGTATTAAAATACGGACTAATTCGTGATAAAAATTTCTTCACATTTTTAGAAAAAAATTATCCGAAAATTTTTACTCACGACGTGGAATTTTTAGAAAAAATTATTACCCGCTCTTGCGAGTTGAAAGCTGAAATAGTTGGGCGCGACGAGTATGAATCCGGCGAAAGAATGTTGTTAAATTTCGGCCACACTTTTGGTCACGTCTTTGAAACTGAAACCGGATATTCCAACGAAATATTGCACGGCGAAGCTGTGGCAATGGGCATGAAAATGGCTGCAAAAATGTCGCAAAATTTTGGATTAATTTCTAAAGATGATTTTGAAAGAATCGCAGAACACCTAGAAAACTGTGGCTTTGTAACGGATCCAAAAGAAATCCGTAAAAATTGGAATGAAGAAAATCTCATTTCTCATCTCGCCAAAGACAAAAAAAATGAGAACAAAAATCTTACTTTTATCTTACTAAAAAAAATCGGTGACGCCTTTATTCAGAAGGATGTGAAGCTGGAAGAGTTCAAAAAAATTTTAAATAACTAGACTAAAAACTCTTTGAGTGCTCTTAACATAAATGCTTAAGCAGCAAAAATCACTATTTTGGTTGGCTAATTCTAAGGATTTTTAGTTGGCGCAAATATCTAACTTTTTACTGATGGAGCCTGAGGCTAATCTTTATCTACTAATTCACACGCCGCTTTCACCAAGCCACGAATTTGGCCAATGTAAGAGGTGCGCTCAGTAACCGAAACTGCTCCGCGTGCGTCGAGTAAATTTAAAATGTGACTAGCTTTGAGTGCTTGCTCGTAGGCCGGGATGGGCAGATTTTTTTCTGCTAAAATTTGCGACAGCTCTTTGCTTTCGGTAAAATTTTTAAACAAGGCCGCGATGTTTGAATGCTCTAAAATGAAAGCAGAGTTTTCAATTTCGCTTTGTTTGAAAACATCGCCGTAAGTAATTTTTTCTTCTCCTGTTTTGCCGTTCCAGTTAATGTCAAAAATGCTGTCGACTTCCTGAACATGCATGGCGATTCGCTCTAAACCATAAGTTATTTCGCCGGGAATTATTTCGCATTCAATGCCGCCAACTTGTTGCATGTAAGTGAATTGTGAGATTTCCATTCCGTTAAACCAAACTTCCCAACCTAGTCCTGATGCGCCGACAGAAGGATTTTCCCAATCATCTTCAACGAAGCGAATGTCATTATTTTTAGTGTTAAGACCAATTAAATTAAGGCTCTGCAGGTAAAGATCTTTAATATTTTTTGGTGCTGGTTTTAGTAAAACTTGAAATTGGTAATAGTGACTAAGTCGATTCGGATTTTGTGCATATCTTGCGTCTGTAGGTCTGCGACTTGGCTGCGCGTAAGCAACCTTCCACGGTTTTTTGCCAAGTGCACGTAAAACCGTTGCTGGGTGGAGCGTGCCAGCACCAACTTCAATATCAACGGGCTGTAAGATTGCACAACCTTGCTCCGCCCAGAAATTTTGCAGATCGAGAATAATTTTTTGGAAAGACATTTTAAACTGAGAATGAAGAGCCACAACCGCAACTGGCTTTGGCGTTGGGATTATTAACTTTGAAATAAGATGCGCCTAACTCCTTGACGAAGTCAATTTCTGCGCCATTTAAAAAGGGCAGGGAGGTTTCGTCGGTTACGGCAATATTTTTTTCAATTTCTAAATCATCTTCGCGCCTTTTATCATCTAGCTCGAAGATGTATTGAAAGCCGCTACATCCGCCTCCAGAAATGGAAACACGCAAAAATTTTTCGTGATTATTTTCTTTCGATTGAATCTCGCTGATGCGCTCGAGCGCTGAATTACTAAGGGTTACTGAATTCATTATTAAAAATTAAGAATTGGATGATTGCGAAAATAAGAGCTAATTCCTAGTTTGCGCGCCCTTTTTTAACTTTAATTTTTTACAGAAAATGGCTACCGAATTGACATTATCGATCCTTAAACCAGACGCAACCCAAAGAAACCTTACCGGAAAAATTAACACAAAATTTGAAGATGCTGGATTAAAAATTGTCGCTCAAAAAAGAGTTCAGCTTTCTGAAAAAAATGCTGGTGAATTTTACGCCGTACATCGTGAACGCCCATTCTACGCCGATCTATTGAAGTCTATAACTTCTGGCCCAGTTGTAGTTCAAGTTCTAAAGGGTGAAAACGCCGTTGCCAAAAACCGCGAAATCATGGGCGCAACAAACCCTGCAAATGCTGATGCTGGAACGATCCGCAAAGAGTTCGCTCTTTCAATCGAAGCTAACTCAGTTCACGGTTCTGACAGTTTAGAAAATGCTAAGAATGAAATCGCTTTCTTCTTCGCTGCTTCTGAAATCATAGAGTAATTTCACTCTGGATTTTTCCTGCGGGGGAGGGCGAGGTTAGTGACTAAATTACTTACAGCGCCATCCCCGCTAAGGCGGGTATCCAATCCAAGGTATCGCGCAATCTTTCTCAAGTTAACCACTTGTCATTTAGATAACCTATCTCTAGGTTGCGCCACCTCTTGATGCAGATCTTAAGTTCCACTTTTCTTGGCGCGGGGTAGAGCAGCACGGTAGCTTGTCAGGCTCATAACCTGAAGGTCGGAGGTTCAAATCCTTCCCCCGCAACCAAGACACACAAGGTTTCAGCCTTATTTTCATTTCTTCACCCCTCAGTTTATCAGTTCCTCTACGCCATTATTGATCTGAGATTAGCTGTTCCAATAAAAAGCTTTTCACCGTCATTAACGCTAATGTGCTCAACGGTAATTTTCTGATCACCCTTACTGCGATATTTTTTAAAGCATTCATCTGAGACACGTAAGTTCTGCTAAATAGATGTGGATCTAAGATGACTGCAGGTTTTTTCCTTAGAGTTTATTTCCCGGAACCTTGATTTGACTGGATCAACAAGGGTTATTTTACGCCAGCATTGCCCAGTTATTTTGAGCATCGAAACTCATCTTTGGAAAGAAGATATTTTTTAGAGGCGCAAACCGCTAGATTCCGACTGATATAAATACCTTTGAAAATTACTAAAAATTAAACGAATTTCCGCCGGACTTCCTAGGTCAGAAGTGGCGTCATTAATGGCTCCATATCTAATGCGAAGTAATGGCGTAAGCTTCTCTTTTTCCAATTCTTCAACTCCAGTTTGAGTGTAATGCTCTAACACGAAATTAAGAAATTCCCGCTGTTTGTTGTTGAAGTGATTGGCAATTTCCACCTTTGCATTAGTGGCGCGATCCTTACGACTTAATGCTGGTAAGGCGTAAGCAACATGCGCTAACACGTCAAACAAATCGCTTTTTTCAGCATTAATAACTTTTTGCATTTCCTCCAATTGATCTCGCCCAAACCCTTTTTCTGCCAATCCTTGTAACAGTTTGGCGCGAGTATCTGGCTGGCTCCACAGTTCGCGCAACTCTTCTTCATTTTTAAAGAATTCGGGCAATTTACCGAAAAGTATTTCCATAAATTGCTGTGAAGACATCGGCGTACCATCTGGATGCCAGAAGCTAGTCACACTCATGCTTTGAATCGTGCGCTCTTTATTGTCGGCAAGTTTCACTTTTATTTTTTTTCTACAAATACACGGAAGCTGAGCGCATTTTGAACAAGGTTCTTTCGCGCATTCACACGGACTTTTGTCGCACAATGCACAGGGTTTCGGTAATTTTGTTTCGCAAATACATGGCTGAGTGCCGCATTTCGAGCAAATTTCTGGCTCAATCGGATCGCCGTCCCAATCATTGTCGCTGAAGCGATGGTGAGCTTTTACAAAATCATAAATCGTAAAATAATCTTTATTGTCGAAGAGTCGCGTGCCACGGCCGATGATTTGCTTGAACTCAATCATGTTGGTTACCGGGCGAAGCAAAACAATGTTACGAATATTACGCGCATCCACACCGGTGGAGAGCTTCTGTGAAGTGGTCAAGATTGTTGGAATTGTCAGATCATTATCTTGAAAATCGCGAAGATGTTGATCGCCAAGCTTACCATCATTGGCCGTAACGCGTTGGCAATATCCAGGATCCTTGCTGGTTTTAATTTGGTTAATGAGGTCGCGCACCAGTAGTGCATGGTTTTGATTGGCACAGAATACCAAAGTTTTTTCATTCTGATTTATTTGTTCCATGAATAATTTCACGCGATAAGCCTCGCGCTCTTTGATCTCAATAGTTGCGTTGAAATCCTTTTCTTCGTAG
>CANNMN010000005.1 GCA_947505885.1 Rickettsiales bacterium | reverse complement strand
TACGCTTTGGGGGTAAAGTCTTTTTCTAGCTGCGAAATATTCTCCTAACATTAGTTACTTTCTAAAAAGTTGACAAACAGATAGTCGCCAATAGGTTGCGCGCCCATTTTTGGCGATGATCCATCACATCCTTACAGTTAATCAAGTTTTAAAGATCCCATGTTTGCAATTATTGAAACCGGCGGAAAGCAGTACCGCGTTTCGCCCAACGAAAAAATTATTGTCGAAAAATTAATCGGCGATGCCGGTGCGAAAATAACCCTGGAAAAAGTTTTGTTAGTTAAAAACGATCAAGGCGAAATCAGCTTCGGAGGCCCTCTAGTTCAGGGTGCGCAAGTTGAAGCTGAAATCGTAAAAACTTTTAAAAACGACAAGGTGATCATCTTCAAAAAAAGAAGAAGGCAAAATTCGCGCAGAAAACGCGGACATCGTCAACAGCAAACTCTGTTGAAAATTCTTTCAATCAAAGCGTAGGTAAACAATGGCAACGAAGAAAGCCGGCGGTAGTTCGAGAAACGGTCGTGATTCAGCGGGCAGAAGGCTCGGTGTAAAAAAATATGGCTCAGAAGCTGTGATAGCCGGAAATATTATTGTGCGTCAAAGAGGCACTAAATGGCATCCAGGTAAAAATGTTGGCATCGGAAAAGATCACACAATTTTCGCTAAAATTGCTGGAATTGTGAAGTTCGTAAAAAGCGGACATCACAACAGAATCTTTATTGATGTAGTTCCTGCGAACTAAACGAATATCGAAGCTCTGGTTTGCCGAAAGGTGAGCCAGAGTTTTTTTATGCGCGGACGTGGCGAAATTGGCAGACGCACTAGACTTAGGATCTAGCGCCTCACGGCATGTGGGTTCAAGTCCCTCCGTCCGCACCAAAACTCACAGAAATTTATTTTCTGTGAGTTTTTTTATTTTTTTACTTCCCCAATTCTTGGAAAGATCGCCTTCGGTTCTCTGATCTTGTGACCGACTTTCAGATACTCGTCTAGCGCCGTAAAATTTCTTTTAGATTCGTCGATATTAAGTAAATCAAGAATTCGTGCCGCGCTACTTGGCATAAAAGGCAAAAGTAAAATCGCGATCACGCGCATTGATTCTGCGGCGACATAAAGCACCTCATTCATTTCGAAAATCTTTTCTTCTTTCTTCAAATTCCACGGAGCGGCATCGTTAAAATTTTTATTTACATCGCTCGCAAATTCAATGATTGAGCCGATCGCGCGTTCAAAAGAAAAATTTCTTATCGCAACAAAATATTCTTCGAGATATTTATTTGCGTGCGGAACTTCGGTCAGAATTTCTCCGCCAGAATTTTTGTGAATCATCGAAAGACTGCGCTGCGCAAGGTTCCCGATGTTGTTGGCTAGTTCGGCATTAATGCGCAGGAGAAAGCTTTGTCGTGAATAGTCTCCGTCATTGCCGAATGGAACTTCGCGCAAAAGAAAATAGCGCAAATAATCGAGAGCAGTTTCATCGCTACAGCCAAAAGACCTCAGCCACTCTAACTCTTTATGTGGATCAATTACGTTGCCGACAGATTTAGAAATTTTTTCACCCTCATTTGTCCACCAGCCATGCGCAAAAATTGAATGCGGAATATTTAAATTCGCCGCCATTAAAAAAGCGGGCCAGTAAACGGCGTGAAAGCGCACGATATCTTTGCCAACCATGTGCAGAGGAGATTCTGCGGCGTCCACCCAAAAATTTTTGTAGAGATCGGCATCCTCATTCGGAAAGCCGAGCGCAGATAAATAATTCGTGAGCGCATCAAGCCAAACATACATCACGTGCCCTTCGGCATTTGGAACTTTGACGCCCCAAGAAAAAGATGTACGAGAAATTGATAAATCTCTGAGCCCGCCTTTGACGAATGAGACAACTTCGTTAAAACGTGATTGTGGACGAATGAAGTCTGGCGCGGCTTCATAGAGGGTTAATAATTTTTCCTGAAAAGCAGAGAGTTTGAAAAAATAACTTTCTTCCTTGTGCCATTCCACTTCTGCGCCGGTTGGAGCTTGGCCATTTACTAATTCATCTTCGGAATAAAAAGCCTCGTCACGTACGGCGTACCAACCCTCATAAGTACTTTTATAAATCCAGCCATTTTTTTCTAAGATTTCCCAAAATTTTTGTGCACATTTTTTGTGACGCTCTTCGGTAGTACGAATAAAATCATTATTCGATAAATTCAGTGCGGAAGCAAGCTCACGAAACTTTTGTGAAAATTCATCACAGAATTCTTGTGGATTTTTTTCGCGCATTTTTGCCGATTTTTCTACCTTCTGTCCATGCTCATCAGTGCCAGTTAAAAAATGAACATCAATGCCCTCGAGTCTTTTAAATCGTGCTATGACATCGCATGCAATTGAAGTGTAGGCGTGTCCGATATGAGGTACATCATTCACGTAATAAATTGGGGAAGTGATGTAGAATTTTTCTGCGTTACTAGGCATTGATTGATTTTTAATTTAACGATTAGACCATGATTTGCCTGCTTCGCGGCCATCTTGCCTCTGAACAATTTTGCACATTAAATATGCTAAAAGATATTCACATCCAAAACTATCGCGGCATAAAGGACTTAAAAATCAAAGATTTCAATTTTAACTAAAAATGTCATTTACTCAAAAGCTCGACGGTATCGTTACTAAGTTTGCCGAGCTGGAAAAAAAATTACTCGATCCTTCTGCCTTAGGACAAAATTTTGCCAAAGTTTCCAAGGAGCATTCTGATGCAGCTCCTGTTGTGGAGTTAATCGGCGAATATCGCAGAGCGCAAAAAGAAATCGCCGATATTAATGAGATTCTTCCAGCAACTGAAGACAAAGACATGCGAGACATGATGGAGTCTGAGCGCTTTGATCTCACTAAAAAAATTCCTGAAATTGAGCAGCAAATTAAACTTTCCCTTTTGCCAAAAGATGTGGCGGATGAAAAAAATGCGATCCTGGAAGTTCGTGCTGGTACCGGCGGGGAAGAGGCTGCACTTTTTGCTTACAAGCTTTTTGCGATGTATCAAAAATATGCTGAGAAACGTCGTTGGAAATTTGAAATTCTTTCAATTTCAGACACGGGACTTGGTGGCTATAAAGACGCTTCTGCCTCAATTAATGGTCGCGGGGTTTTCGCGCGTTTGAAATTTGAATCCGGTGTTCATCGCGTACAACGCGTTCCAGAAACTGAAAATCAAGGTCGCGTTCACACATCAGCAGCAACTGTTGCCGTACTTCCCGAGGCGGAAGAAGTTGATATTAAAATCGAAGAAAAAGATTTGCGCATTGATGTGTTTCGTTCATCTGGCCCAGGCGGACAATCAGTTAATACTACAGATTCAGCAGTGCGTATCACTCACATTCCGACAGGAGTTGTAGTTTCGATGCAGGATGAAAAATCGCAGATCAAAAATCGTGAAAAAGCGATGAAGATTTTGCGCTCAAGAATTTACGATGCAGAGAGGGCAAGGATCGATAAAGAGCGCTCTGCATCAAGAAAAGAACAGGTGGGAAGTGGCGACAGATCGGAGCGCATTCGTACTTACAACTTTCCACAAAGTCGGATTACTGATCACAGAATTAATCTCACCAGCTTTAGAATTGACGGAGTGATGAATGATGGCGAGCTGGATGAATTTATCGAAGCTCTGATTGTAGATGATCAGGCGAGAAAGTTGTCAGAGTCCGACTAGAAATTTTCTTGGTCGAGGGAAGTTTTGACCAAGAATTTACACCTCAAAAAAGTAAGCAGTAGATTCGCCCCAACTGAAGGTAAATTTTTCGCTGCCAAGTGCCTTGAATAAAGGATTGGTAAGGGCGCGGATGATGGTAACGATTTTTGTTCTGGGCTTTAACTCAGCCAAAAATTTCTGTTCTAATTTTTCAAGTAACTCTCGGTCTTTGAAGGGGTGATTAAGAAAGATGAAATCAGCCTCTTGCAAATCGGTGTCAAAAATGCTTTCGTTAAAAAGATGTAATTCGCGATATCCGAGCTCTTCTTGGACCGTATGCTCAATTTCGTCAACGAAGCGCTGCGCAATCTCGCAAGCCTTGTCGTGCAAGCCAGCAAGGAGTTCGATGCCGATTGATTTCTGAAAATTAAATAAAAGATGTGACTGCATCACCACTCTTCCAGTTCCAGACCCAAGATCAAAAAACACCGCATCATGCTTTGGATTTGCCTTCATCACGATCGATTTCCAAGTCGCAAAAGGTAATTCGCCATAAAGCAAACCTTCCGTGATTCCGGCTTCTGCGCGAGCTTTGTTGGAGATGCTGTAGCCGTTAATTTCGCCGTAAAGTTGATTGAAGTATTGTTCGGCGAGAGCTGAATCTAACATGTTTTTTAAGTTATTTAGTAAGAGCCGAAAATCATTGTTGGATTAGAGCTATCTCGACGAGTTTGTGCGTCGATTAGCTGCATATTTGCCGCTTTATGTTCTTTAGCGTATTGATCGCGATAAAAAATAAGAAGCTTATCCATCTTAGCTGTTTTTCCACTTAAATCCGGAGAGTCAGAAGTTGTTACTTCGACAGAATGTTGGTCAAAATAAAGCTGAACGTAGTTGAAGGTTGTTGGGTCTTTGATGCTTGGAAGATTTGTTTTTCGGAAGAAGAATTCGTGTGAGACTCTACTGTCTTCGTCATTGGTCCAGGAAATTTTGACTAACCCAAAAAACTCTGCGTCATTATTCATGTAAAAAGACTGACTTCTGTTTTCGCCGGGATTTAGTGTTGATAAGCTCAAAACATGCTTCTTTGACCATTCGCAGTTAATATTTTTAATCGGCTTTAGACTGGCATTGCTGATATAAATCATCGGACTCTCAAGATTAGCGCCGCAAGAAATCAGCATCAAGCTAAGCAATAAAAACTGAATATTTTTTAACATTTTTTTTCTCGAAAAAGTTCGCGGGTTTTGATTGCCTTGGCAAAGCGAGAGAAGGCAAAAAGTGAGCTGTAAATAATTCCATTGAAACCATAAATAAGATAACGGCGTACAAAATAGGCTTTAAAAAAAGTGAATAGTGGAGTTAAAAAAACTTTCAACAAGGATGGATTTTTCCCCTTCAAAAATGAATCTTGTGCCTGCATTTGCGAGTAAGAATTTATTTTCTCAATCCAGTGGGAATAAGAGCGGAAAGATTGATGAAAAATGATGTTTTTTAGTTGAAGAATTTCGCATTTTGTACTGCGCACTTCGACGGAGTCGTGGACTGAACTATTTTTAAACCCAGCTAAATCCTTATTATAGAGACGTAATTGGTTGTAATAGTAAGCCCATTTATGAGGTTGAGTTTCAAAGCGAAATTTATTGACGATTTTGACGCGAAACCCAGCGATATTTTTGCTGATTCTTTGAGAAAAAATTTCCTTAATTTCCGCCTCTAATTCCGGCGATATTTCTTCGTCCGCATCGATGTTTAGGATCCATTTATTTATACACTTACTTTCGCCAAATTTTTTTTGCTGACCATAGCCTTGCCACCTATTGAACAAAACTTTTGCTCCAGCTCCTGCGGCAATTTTACAGGTTTCATCACTACTGCCAGAATCAATAACTAAAATTTCATTGGCGATTTTTTTTACGGCATTAATTACCTGTGCAATTCGATCTGCTTCGTTTTTGGTGATTATGAAAACTGAGATTGGCAACATAAAAAAATTGATATTTAAGGCGTAAAAAAATATCTAACCTAGCTCCCCCTCCAGTCAATCTAAAATCTGAATATCATGTCAAAAAAAGGCATCATTATTGTCGCCACCGCCGCTTTGTTAATCGGATTCGCAGCCCTCGTAGTTCATAACTACAAAACGAAAACCTCTTACAAATACACAGAAAAAACTGCGGAAGAATTAAAGCCAGAACAGAATCCGCAAGACGCTGTTAATGAAGCCGTAAACAAAGATGCAGCTATTGACGAAGCTAGAAAAAATAGCGAATTGTTAAAAGTTTTGCCGGGAGATTTTATTCTTGGAGACAAAGAGGCGCCGGTTCTTTTCATCGAATACGCATCACTATCTTGCCCACATTGCGCAGATTTTTCGCGCGAAGCGTTCGAGAGATTAAAGAGCGAATATATTGATTCTGGTAAGGTAAAATTCATCTTCCGTAATTTTCCTTTGAATCAGCCAGCGCTTGTTGCGGCGATGTTTGCGGATTGCCAAGCGAACGACAATAAAGACCAGGCAAATGAAAAGTATTTTCTAACGCTGAAGGCTTTATTTAAAACTCAAGACGCCTGGGCTTTTGACGAAAAATTTGTCGAGAAGCTTGAGGCGATTGCCCAGCTCGATGGAATGAGTTCCGATCGTTTTAAAAAATGTCTAGCCGACAAAGCGCTTCAGGATAAAATTCTTAATGCTCGTATGGAAGCCGCTAAATCTCTACAAATGCGCTCAACTCCAAGCTTCTTCATTAATGGCGAAATTGCTGAAGGATTTGTTGATTACAAAGTTTTGAAAAAACTGATCGACGCAAAACTTTCTGAAAAAAAGTAAAGTGACTCAAAAGCTCCTCATCAAAAATCTGGTTAAAAATTTTGGCGATAAGCAGGTTCTTGCCGGCGTTGATTTACAGGTGAATAAAGGCGAGTCGGTGGTGATTCTCGGCGGTTCAGGAAGTGGTAAATCTGTACTGATTAAAATCATCGCCAATCTAATGAATCCAACGTCTGGATCTATTCAAATTGATGGCAAAGAAGCTACAAATATAGGCGCAAAAGATCGCGACAAGCTAATGGAAAAATTTGGATTTCTTTTTCAAGGCGGCGCACTTTTTGACTCGTTGCCAATCTGGGAGAATGTTGCTTTTCGTCTGCTCAATCATCAAAAAATGAATAAAAAAGATGCGCGAGAAATTGCCTTACAAAAGTTGCGCGCTGTCGGATTAAGCGAAAGAACCGCAGATCTTTTTCCTTCCGAACTTTCTGGTGGAATGCAAAAACGCGCGTCACTTGCGCGGGCGATTGCTGCCAATCCAGAAATTATTTTCTTTGACGAGCCGACAACTGGCCTTGATCCAATCATGGCTGACGTGATTAATGATTTGATCGTTGCCAATTCAAAAAAACTCGGCGCGACCACGATTACGATTACGCATGACATGCAATCTGCGCGTAAAATTGCCGACAAAATCGCAATGCTTTTTGAGGGAAAAATCATTTGGTTCGGCGATGTAAAAGACATGCATTCCTCTAACAATCCTTACCTCGATCAATTCATTCACGGACGCGCTGAGGGGCCAATTAATTTTTTGACCAAATGAAAAAACGTTTCTCGATCGTTATACTAAAAAAACGCCGGGCCTTCTCTCTTATTGAGCTATCAATAGTTATACTAATCATCGGAATTGTCGTCGCTGGCATTACGCAAGGCAGTCGATTAGTGCGAGAAATGCGCATCCAAGCCGCAGCATCTTTAACCAAGAGTTCAGGAATTAATGGAATTAAAGGATTGTCTATGTGGCTTGAGACAACATCAAGTTCCTCAATAACAAGCTCAACTCGCGGTCTTAATCCGGATGATAACGACAAGGTTGCAGGCTGGAATGACATCAATTCACAAAAAAGTGGCAAAATAAATGTGACGCAAACAAGCGATAGTTTGCGCCCGACTTACATTGTCGACGGAATTGGTAATTTGCCTTCAATAAAATTTGATGGCACCGACTACCTTAGTTCACTCGCTTCTGCCGGAGGATCTGTGCCACTTGATGCTAATTCGGATAATTTCACTTATGTTGCAGTCTGGCTCTCAAACACTAATAGTGCCAGTCACGTTATTTTTGAACAAAACACAACTACATCTCAGAATGGCAAGAGAGCGGCAATGCTGCTAGTTAATAATAAATACGGATTTAGCGGTCAGGTTAACGATGCTTTTGGAGCTAGTTACGGCACTTCTTCCTCTCCTCACATCTCAGTAATGACTGTTGGTCAAGCTAACGGTGTTAACGATGCCAATCTTACTGTTAAAGTTTACACCAACAGCAATAACGCTTCTTACACCCTCACACTTACCGGCGGCGCTACAAAGCAAAATGTCGGAGTAGATGCATTTTATATCGGCGCTAAAGTAACGAATAACGGCGAGATTCTAAACGGAATGATTTCAGAAATAATAATCTTCGATAGGGTTTTGATGAAAGAAGAAATTAGCGAAGTTATGAACTACCTATCTAAAAAATATCGCATCAAACTTAGCTAAATGAAAAAATCCGCCTTCTCGCTGGTTGAATTGTCGGTCGTCATTGCCATCGTGGGCTTGTTGATTGCTGGTGTGGCGCAGGCGAGTAAAATGGTTAGAGAGTCGGCGGTTGTGGCGGCACAATCTCAAACAAGACAATCTGTTGTTAAAGATATGCCGGGAGTTGTGCTGTGGTACGAAACTACGTTGGATAGCAGTCTTATTCCCGAAGAAGCGGTGAATGGAACCGGAGTTACAACTTGGTACGACAATAATTCGCAAGCCTTGAGTAGAAGCAAAGCCAACACCACCAAGGTGTCGCCACTAACAATTTATGCCGAGAATGCAATTAACGGATTGCCAGCTTTGCGCTGCAACTCTTCTTTGTTACAGGTGAATACAGATACTGAATATCGTCCGAATAACAGCATGCCAATCGCCACGGATAGCTTTACTATTTTTCTTGTCGCCAGCGCCAACACTACTCATCAAATCGATGTGGAATCAAATTCTGATGTAGGGGGAACTTCTGGTCAGAATTATGTGATTGGCGCTGCTAACGGCGGTAATATTTCTGGTGCCGGTATCTCTCTAGGCACTAATGGAGTTTCAGTTTACGAACATGCTGATAGCTACATGCCGGCCCTTGCTGTTTACGATGGCTCAACCAGCAAATTACTTACAAGGCCAGCAGTAATCACGGTCGATTATAACAACAAAACCCCGACTATTTTTATTAACAGCAATACCAATCGCGCTGGTTTAACAAGCCCCAAAACCACAGTTGCCGCTCCTTTAAATTTTTGCTCGGGTGGATATGGCGTATTCGACGGCTACATTGGCGAGGTAGTAATATTCAACCGCCACCTACTCACTGATGAAAGAAAAGCTGTCGAAAAATATCTCGGCAAGAAATGGAAAATAGATTTTTAATAGATTTTTCTTAGGGGGGTTGCCTTTTGCGAGTTGGTAATTAGGTTGCGCCGCCTCTTTTGGCCCCATCGTCTAACGGTTAGGACACCACCCTTTCACGGTGGTAATACGGGTTCGAATCCCGTTGGGGTCACCATCACTCAGATGGCAGATCAAGCTCAGCAGATTTCTTCAGATGTCACTTCAGGTAAAATTACGTAAGTTTCTTGGTCTTAAAAGCATCACGCAGTTGCGAAGATTTTTAATCACCGGAGGAATTTCCACGGTCATCAGCTATTCAATTTTTTTATTCTCTATTCACTTGCTTGGGTTGCATTACATTGCCGCCAATATTTTCGCCTTCTGCATCAGTATTATTTTTAGTTACAATTTTAATAAGCGCTGGAGTTTTGAAGCGGCAAAGCAACAAGGATCACATCTCAGAGGATATCTAACTCTCTACTTAATCACTCTCGCGGTTGGAAGTTTGATCTTAAAAATCACCGTCGATTTCCTCGACATCATTCCCGAAATCGCCTTCGTTATTGGGCTTTGTTTTACTACTGTGATAAATTTTTTGGGGACTAAGTTTTTCATTTTTAAGGAATAAAAACTGCGTGCCGCCGCTGTAAAAATTCTTGTTGTCGATTTTTATTTTATCCTCGCCGACACAGGCGGGAAGTTGATATTTTTTAGTTAGATTCACAATCACATCAAATTTACTCGCGCAGATTTCGCTGATTTTATTTCGCTTCAAAAGCACAAGAATTTTTTTATTTTTTACTTCGATCTCGCAGCGATTTTTTTTACAAACAAGAATCTTGAATTCATTTTCGTCAAACTGTCGCATCCAAGAAGCGCGCTGTTTGGAAGGTCTTAAACTCTTAGAAAATTCTAAACCATTTTCACCGTAAACAGCAAAAAATTTTTGATCTCTTTCGAAAATTATGTCGGGTTTTTTGACGGAAAAAATTGTGAGAAATGCGGCAAGAAAAATAACAATTCCAACGAAGCGCAAGTAAGTTTTTGTAAGACAGATTAGTAGTAATCCGAAAATCGCGATAGCAAGTCCAGAGCTTGGCAGCCAAGGACTGGTGAAGTGTGAGTAAGAAATTCCTGAAACAAAATTGGCAATTTTTTCAAGACCAATAATTCCGGGTTTCATTAAAAGTAGCGCGGGCTTGACCAGGGGAATTAAGGGATCGATTGGCATTAAAAAAAGCGCAAGAAATCCGAGTGGCATTATTAAAAAACTTACCAAAGGAATAGCCAAAACATTGGCAACAAAGCCAAGCAGAGAAAGGTTGCGGAAGTGGTGCATTAAAAAAGGAATTGTGGCGATCTGGATCAGAATCGAGAGTAAAATAATCTGCCAAAAATAGTTGCGGCCAGGTTTAGAAAAATTTACCAACACCAAAATTGCCGCGAAAGAAAGCTGAAAAGAGACGCTAAAAATCACGTAAGGATTTAGAAGAATGAGTAACAAGGCGCCGAACATTGTTGCGCGTTTGGCATCAAGTTTCTCGCTGAATAATAAGGCGAGTAAGGCACAAAAGACGAAGAGGAATGCGCGCTGTGCTGGTAAGGGTGAGCCGGCGAGCTTGAGATAAAAATAAACAGCAAAAATTGCGACAGCGGCGGCAATTTTTTTGAGGTCAAAATGCAGAGCTAAATATTCGCTTCGGGCCAAAGCAAAACGTAGCGAAATAAAGAAAATCGCTCCAGCCAGCGAGAGATGAAACCCAGAGATTGAGAGCAAATGGGAAAGGCCAGAGTTGCGAATTTCTGTTGCGGATTCTTTGGAGATTTGATGTTGGTCACCAATTAAAAAGGCCGCGGCAATTGCGGCCTCGTCGCCACTTAGAATCGAAAAAATCTTCTGCCGAATTTTTTCGCGCAGAGATAAAAACCACTCATCAAGATTGGAAATCTTTCCTTTTTCTAAGATTTTTGCTTCGCCAGAGATAAAGCCGTAAGCGGCGATTTGTTTGGTTTTAGAATCCAAGATATAATCAAAATCACCGAGAAATTCCTTGTCGCGCGGCGGCTGTAAAAATGCGCGGAAAGAGATTTTGTCGTTGACTGAAATTGCTGCGGAGTTTTTTACAAGGTTGACGGAAATTTTTTGGAGATTGGTTGGAAGCTCTTGCTGGTAAGCTCCGCGGTAGTCTAAGAATTTGCGGTCGAGCTCTTGGTAGTCAGGAAGGTTGGCTAACTTTTTGATTTCGCCTTCACGAAACTTTGGCTTGTCATTCCCGCGAAGATGGGAATCTGGAGGGGCCAGAGGAACGATTCTTGCTCCAAGTTTTTTGCTCTTTGATCCACGCTTTCGCGAGGATGACAGAGAAGAGCGCGAGGATGGCGCTGAGAGTTTTTTTGTTTTTCTTTTATGTTTTTTGATCGCTGGCTTTTTCTTTTCGTAGTTAGTGATTTTTTGCAGCACAGGCTCTACAATCACTAAACTCGCACCTTCGACACCGTTTACGGGATTTGTAAATCTTTTTACCGACTCAACTTTTCCAACAACATCGATGAAAAGTTTATTAGTAATTGGAGCGGGTTTTTCGTAGATTTTTGCGTAAAAACTTCCGGCTAGAAAAACGGTGCAGCCCAGGATTATCAAAGAGCGGTTGAAGATAAATAAAAAAATCGGGACGCAAAAAAGCGCGAGAAAAAATGGAAATTTTTCTAAAAAACTTGCGGAGAAGGAGAAATAAAATGCGGCACCAAAAGCGAAGAAAACTGGCAGCCAGAGAGAAAAATTCCGACGCTCTTTCTCGAGGATTTTCGTGGTGAAAAACATCGGAATCTTTTTTAATATTTTTGGCGAGCCTAGGGTTTAGAAGGCTCGCCATGACTTAGATTGTCTCCGAGCGGGAGACAATCTTTTGATTATTCTTGTACAAAATCAAACTTTGCTTCTTTCGAGCGGCCTAATCTTTTGCGATCATTTGAATCCAAAAATTTCTTACGTAGGCGTAAAGATTTTGGTGTAACTTCAACCAATTCATCATCACCAACGTAAGTGATCATGTCTTCAAGAGTTAACTCGCGGGGAGGAGTTAGGCGAATTGCTTCGTCAGTTCCAGAAGCGCGAACGTTAGAAAGTTGTTTTCCTTTCAAGACGTTAACTTCCAGATCTCCTTGTTTGGAATTTTCACCAACGACCATTCCAGAATAAACTTTTTGTTGTGGCTTGATGAACATGGTGCCACGGTCTTGTAGATTCCAGAGGGCAAAAGCTACAGCTTCGCCTGGATCAGTTGCGATTAGTGCGCCATTTTTCTTGAAGCCGATTTCACCTTTATAAGGAACGTAGTTGTGGAAAATTCTGTTAAGAACCCCGCTGCCTTTGGTATCGGTTAAGAATTCACTTTGGTAGCCGATCAAGCCACGTGAAGGCACGTAGAAAATTATGCGAGTTTTGCCGCCGGTTGAAGGGCGCATATCGATCATTTCACCTTTACGTGAAGAAAGTTTTTCAACAACTACGCCAGAAAAATTATCGTCAACGTCAACAACAACTTCTTCGATTGGCTCTAAAATTTCATTACCTTCGCCTCTTTTGAAAAGCACACGAGGTCTTGAAACTGAAAGCTCGAAGCCTTCACGACGCATGTTTTCAATTAATACACCAAGTTGTAATTCACCGCGTCCACCCACTTCAAAAGCATCTTTTGCTTCAGCTTCTTTTACTTTGATGGCGACGTTAGTTTCGTTTTCGGCGAAAAGACGATCGCGGATCATGCGTGAAGTAACTTTTGAACCTTCCGTTCCAGCGAGAGGAGAATCATTTACGCCGATAGTGATCGCCATTGTTGGTGGATCGATCGGAGTAGATTTGATTGGCTCGGTGATCGAAGTGTCGCAAAGAGTATCAGAAACTGATGCTTTTTCTAAGCCGGCGATTGAAACGATGTCGCCAGCTTCTGCTTCTTCAACAGCGATTTTATCAACGCCGCGGAAGACGTGAAGTTTAGTAAGGCGACCAGATTCAACAACTTCGCCTCTCAAGTTAATCGCTTTGAAACTCATCAAGTTTTTCGCGCGACCAGAATAGATTCGACCAGTAAGCATACGGCCGAAATAAGGTGAGCGATCGAGAAGTGTCGCAAGCATTTTGAATGGACCATCAACGTCAAATTTTGGCGGCTCTACATGCTTCAAAATCAAATCGAAAAGTGGTGACAAGTCTTTGCGCTCGTCTTTATCCATGTCGGCAACGCACCAACCATCACGGCCTACGGCGTAAAGAACTGGGAAATCTAGCTGTGCTTCGTTGGCGTTAAGTGAAACAAAAAGATCAAAAATTTCGTTCAGAACTTCATCGGGACGAGCGTCGGAACGATCGATTTTATTAATGATTACAATCGGCTTAAGGCCAAGAGCCAAAGCTTTGGAGAGCACGAATTTAGTTTGAGGCATTACACCTTCAGCTGAATCAACAAGAAGTAAGGTGCTGTCGGCCATTGAAAGTACACGCTCAACTTCACCACCGAAATCGGCATGTCCTGGGGTATCAATTACATTGATCTTGTGATCTTTCCAAACAATCGAAGTACATTTTGCAAGAATGGTGATTCCGCGTTCTTTTTCGAGATCGTTAGAATCCATCACGCGAGTTTCAACATTTTGATTGGCGCGGAAAGTTCCGCTTTGTTGAAGCATGGCGTCTATCAATGTAGTTTTGCCGTGATCGACGTGAGCGATAATGGCGATGTTGCGGAAGTCGGTCATGATTTTTAGGAATAAGGATAAGAGATAAGGGTAAGATGCTGAGCCTGTCGAAGCATGGCTGGCAAACTTAAAAAGGGCGGCGCAACATATTGGTCGAAAACTAGCTGTCAAATTCATGTACAAAAAACTCCTAACCATATTACTTCTTACGATCTTTTTTAGTGGCTGCGCCACCGTTAAAGATCCGTATATACTCTCCAATATTTTCGAAATTCGCCTGCTTGAAAAGCAGGACCACAAGCTCTGTACGGCGCTTAAACTCAATTTCGATCGCAAAGATAATTTTCTAAATCGTGCTTACTGGCGCTGTCGACTTTCTTTCGCGAAATATCGTTTAAGCGTGGGTAAAAATGCGACGCCAGATCAGGCTAAGCGAGATCTCGAGATCAGAGATCTGCTCACTAAAATCTCATTGAGAATTTCTGAAACCCCTGAATCGGTAGTGATTCGCGAGAATCAAAAAATGGACAATCGCGATCACAAAAAATGTTTGGTGATGGGCTTTGAATTAGAGACCGAAGATCTAGCAAAAATCGAAGATTATTTTGTTTGTCGCAAAATATTAATTGATGAAAAGCAGGTCGTTCCGCCTTACGGAAACCTGGATTATCTGAAGCATCAGAATCGCTCTTACAACATTGGCTTCGTGGTTGATCAGCGCGTAAATGAAGCAATCGCGCTCTATAATGTGACTAAAGAAAAATACCCAACTTGCGTTTCTTACAACATTCACAGCATTAATTTTAAAAGATGCATAGCCTCGCAGGACAAGGCGCGCCAATGTAATACCGAAGTTGAAGGTAAGAAATTTCGTCGTGAAGGAGAGGAAAAAGTTACGTGTCAGAAACTCTCTTACGTGAGGTTCGACGATTCTCTTTTAAAAAGAGATGAACAAAAAAAACGCGATATCGACAAAAAAAATAATGACGCCGACTACTACAACAATCAGAATTTTACCGCCTTGGGAATCGATGGAACAAAGTTTTTTGCGCAGGATGATGAAGAAAATTATACTAAAAAAGATCCGAAAAAAATTAATTCAAAAGCTGGTCTTTATGAAAAATTTGAACTTACGAAGTTGAGACAAAACTATATTAGCGCTTGTCAAAAAGAGGCGGAGAGTCGTGTCGAAAATTTTATCAATGAGATAAAAAAATCCTGTGACGATCTAGTGAAGTTTGAAGTGGTTGGTGAGGAGTAGTTTTTCTACTGGCCAATTCTCGTTTTTCGATCGCCAGAGCCTTTATCCCCGTCACTTCCATGCGATTCTCGCATGGGCGATTAGGGCGCCAAAAAAGCGGTAATAATGCAATAAATTCTACAAAAAATGCAAAATCCAAAAAATATTTTAATTACCGGCGCCAGTAGTGGAATAGGGCGCGCCCTTGCAATTGTTTACTCTGCGCCTGGAATAAATTTGTTTCTATGTGGCAGAAATTCAGAAAAACTGGGGCAGACAAAAATTTTTTGTGAAAATCTCGGAGCAAAAGTTTCTCTAGAAATTTTGGACGTTACCGACGAATTCGCAGTGAATAATTGGATCAAGAAAATTGATATTCTTGATTTAGTAATCGCCAACGCCGGCATTTCTGCAGGCACGGCGGGTGGCTCAGAATCTTTTGCGCAAGTTAAGAAAATTTTTTCGACAAATCTCGATGGCGTTTTAAATGTGATTCATCCCGCGATCGAGAAAATAAAACTAAGAAAAAATAAATTCCCAAGGGGACAAATCGCCCTAGTTTCTTCTCTTGCCGGCATGCGTGGGTTGCCGAGTTCTCCAGCTTATTCTGGAAGCAAGGCGGCAGTAAAAGTTTATGGCGAAGGTCTGCGCGGAAATCTTGCGCCATTTGGCATTGCGGTGAACGTGATTTGTCCTGGCTACATCAAAACACCAATGACCGATGTGAATGATTTTCCGATGCCATTTTTAATGTCGGTTGAGAAATGTGCTGCGACCATTAAGCGCGATTTGGCAAAAAATAAATCACGAATTGCTTTTCCTTTTCCACTCTATTTTGTGGTTTGGTTGGCAACTCTTCTTTCAACAAAAATCACCGATCCAATTTTTGCGAAACTGCCAGGGAAGAAAGCTCTAAAAGACGATTTGAAATAGTTCTAAATCCTGTAGCCATAATTGTAGCCTTGCAGAGACAAAATATTTAGGATCTCATCATTATCGGGGAGGCTTGGAAATAGAAGATTTAGGCCATCAAGGCCTTTCTTCTGGCTAAAGCGGCGAGTCGCAATCTTTCCTTCTCTTCGATGATGCGTTCTTTTTCGATTTCTTTTAGTACCTCAAAAAATTCCAGTAACCACTCTTTTGGATCTGCTGATTTATTTTCGATGAGCTCATTCATTGTTGCCAAAGTGACTTCATCTGAGCTAAATATTTTTATTAATTCGATATTTTTAGAGAGATCGAAATTGGCAATTACCGCATCTTCGCCGTGCTTAATCAAGAAGTGCTGCTCCTCGCTTGCCATCATTTTAATGATCTCCATTTCTTCTTCATTAGCGCCGAAAGTATTTTTGTAGCAGTCGTGCGGATTATCATCGGGCATAAAAATTGTAGTGCTAATGCGACTCACGAGATCTTTGGTAATATTGCTGTTAGTGACTCTTTCGAAATTTGTTGTCGTTAAAATGATAGTGCAATTTTTTTGGCGCATGCGGTCAAGAAAAGAGGTAAAATTTTGTCCGAGAATTGCATTGTCGAAAACGTCCCATGCTTCGTTAATTACGAGAATTGCCGGTGCGCCAGTTAAAACTGTTTCGAGGCGATTCAGTAAATAAATCATGATTGGGATCAATACGGGCAAGTGCTCAGAAACAAATCCTAAATTAAAAGCAACCGCAGGATTTGACCAGTTGCTCTCATCTGTTGCGTTGAAAATATGGCCCAATTTTCCGTTGCCGCTCCAAATTTTTAATCTTTCGTAAATCGTGCGCGTTTCGGATGAGTTAAACATTTCGATTGCCGAGGCAAAGCTTTTAGTATTGGCAGCGACAATGCGATCAATGATTTGAGATATGAATTGAACCTCATTTTCCGGCGCGGGATCTTTGCTAAAAGCAACCAAACTTGTGAAAAAACTAGTGAGGAATTTTTTATTTTCATTGCCAGAGGTGAGAAGGGGATTCATGTTAAGAGACTCCTCACCTTCGTGCGAAGAGAGTTCGAAATAACTGCCATGCAAAGCCTTGATAAAGCATTTTGATGAGTTGTCGAAGTCGAAATAAATAATTTTACTGTCGAATCTTTTTGATTGAGTGAGGAGAAAATTAATTAACGTGGTTTTGCCAGAGCCTTTGGGGCCAAGAACCACGGTGTGTCCAAGATCTCCATTATGAAAATTAAAGAAATAAGGCGTGTTTAAAACAGTGCGGAAAGTCGTGACTGCTGGACCCCATTTATTGCCGGCTATTGATCCAGAAGGGAAGTTGTGTAAAGCGGCAAAGCCGCCGATGCGATCGGTGTTGATGATTCTTTGACGACGTAAATATCGAAAGTTTGCGGGCAGCTGGGACCAGAAACAATGCTCAGAAAAAATATCTTCACGCACTAAAACAAAGCCGAGCGCGGCGAATTGTTCGAAGAGTAATTTGATATCTTTGTCGAGTCCATCCTTAGTGCGACTAATGACCATAAGAGTGATTTGTTGCTTGCCGTAATCAGTCAAATTTCCATTGTTACTCTCAGCAAAATTTGCGGCGCCGCTCAGCTGCCTAAATTCCTCATCGCCACTAACTTTCAGGAGGTAATTTTGATATTCGCGCTGCTCAAGATTTTTTTTGCTGAAGGTAAAGTCGAATGATTGAGTGACGATAAATTCGAAGGGCAGCTGAAGAATGTGGTCGAGTAATTCCGTCGAAACTTCGAAATATTCTTTCAGCGAAAACATCGCTGCAAAATTTTTATTATTGTGACCGACAACCTCTAATTCGCGATCACCGAAGGCGATTTTATGGCTGGCTAGATCGGTTGAGATATCAATAGCTGAGACGGGGTAATGCTCTTCATAGAGATTTACAATTTTGCCAAAGAAGCGCATTGGTTCAGAATAAAGCGCGCCATCCCACTCGTTAAATCCAAGTAATTTTCCGCCGTATTCTTCGGTCTCTTTCAGAATTGCATGAGTGACACTAGATAATTTTCTGTGCGCTTCTTTAAGAAAGTTTCGATGCAGTGATTTGGTCGCGAGGTAAGAAAATGAGCGCAAAAATTGTCGCCAATTAACGATCGAAGTATCGAGTCCTTCAGTGATTACGGTGATGTAAAGCTCATTAACAAACTGCTCATCCCACTTATTTTCTTTGACCCAAGTGTCGTTAATTTTTTTCGAGAAGAAATCTTTGAACTCGCCTTTCGGTGTAATATTTTTTTGGCGACGAATCGTATTAAACCACAGCGCAAATTTATTTTCTTTGATGTTTTTGGTGATCGCCTCGCGCACGTTTTCGCGCAAAGAGATTAGTTCGGAAATAGCTGAACTACTACTGAATCCAGAGATGCGGATAGTTTGCATCAACTCACCATTCTTGGTTAGAATGGTATTCTCATCGTAGTGACAAACGTAGGGAATAAAATCTTCATCTGGAGCTTTTGCTACTAACTTACTCGGATCTTTCGCTGCTTTTTTGATCAGTTTTTCGATGAGGAAGTTGAGAGGATTCATTACGTTCGTTTGGATTGTAAAAGGTTTTTTAATACCCCTGTCCCCGCAAAGGAAGGGGTTAAGGAGGTTTCACCACTTACTCCTGAGCGCTCAGTTCTGGACCCCCGCCTTCGCGGGGATGACTGATGGAAGTCGAGGGAGGTTTTAAGCCAAGGTTTTAAACCCAGATTTTAAACCCCAAGCAAATTCTTGGTTTCTAGCTTCACAGGATTTTCAAGTAACTCTTTTACGCGCACTAAAAAGGTTACAGCTTCTTTTCCGTCAATAACGCGGTGGTCGTAAGAAAGCGCTAAATACATCATTGGGCGGATTTCGATTTTACCGCTCACAACCATCGGGCGCTCTTGAATTTTGTGCATTCCGAGGATTGCAGATTGTGGAGGGTTGATGATCGGAGTAGACATTAATGAGCCGTAAACTCCGCCATTTGAAATGGTGAAAGTTGCGCCTGTTAAGTCAGGAATTGTTAATTTTCCGTCGCGGGCTTTTTTGCCGAGTTCGCCAATTCCAGATTCAATTCCAGCAAGACCGAGCTTGTCAGCATCGCGAAGCACGGGAACGATTAAGCCCTGCGGCGATCCAACTGCGACGCCGATGTCGTAGAAGTTTTTGTAGATAATATCTGTGCCGTCGATTTCAGCATTGACTGCAGGAATTTCTTTCAAAGCCGCAACGCAAGCACGAACAAAGAAAGACATGAAGCCAAGTTTTACGCCATGTTTTTTCTCGAAGACATCTTTGTATTCATTGCGTAGAGCCATGATAGTGCTCATGTCGACTTCGTTGAAAGTCGTTAGGATCGCTGCGGTATTTTGCGACTCTTTTAAGCGCTCAGCAATTTTTAGGCGCAATCTTGACATCTTCACGCGCTCGATTGGTTTTTCACCGAAGTTAGTCGGAGCCTTTGGCGCTAAAGGTGCAGCAGGTTTTGAAATTGCTTCAAGAACATCGCCTTTAGTAACGCGACCATCCTTTCCTGAGCCAGAAATTGTTGAGGTGTCGACGTTATTTTCTGCCGCTAATTTTTTTGGAGCGGGAGAAAGTGAGTGTGAATCTTGCTGTTTGATTTCAACTTCCAGAGCTACTGGTTTAGATGTTGCTGCTGCAGCGCCTTCTTGCATCAAGGCAATCAAATCGCCGACTTTTACGCTGTCGCCTTCTGCAACATTCAAGCTAGAAATTACGCCAGCTGAAGGGGCATTTACTTCAAGAGTAACCTTGTCCGTTTCGAGTTCGACGATCAATTCGTCGGCTTTAACTGCATCGCCAACTTTTTTGTGAAGCTTTGCGATTGATGCTTCAGATACTGATTCGCCAAGGGCGGGAACTTTAATTTCGAGAGTCATATTTTTGAAAAGTTAACAGGTTGGATTCGGTAAAAGTATTTTAGCTCAGCGCCTCGTCAATTAATTTTTTCTGCTCTTTCGCGTGATAAGAGCCGTAGCCGGTTGCTGGCGATGCAGAAGAAATGCGACCAACATATTTCGGACGAGAAATTATTCCTTCGATTAACTCTTCGACAAATTTCCAAGCGCCCATGTTGCGAGGTTCTTCTTGGCACCAGATTATTTCGGCACCTTTGAATTTCGCGAGCTCCGCCTTCAATTCTTCCGCTGGAAATGCATAAAGTTGTTCGAGACGAATGATTGCAACATCGTCACTTTTTCGCGCTTCGATTAAATCGTAATAAACTTTTCCAGTACAAAGAACAACTTTGCGCGCCTTCTTGATTTCAGAGGTTTCGCCGATTACTGATCTAAAGTTTAAATCAGAAAATTCTTCGATTGTTGAAGTCGCGAGTTTGTGACGAAGTAGTGATTTTGGCGAC
>CANNMN010000004.1 GCA_947505885.1 Rickettsiales bacterium | reverse complement strand
TCAACTAGCCTGATTCCACTGATCGGAAGGCAATTTTTAACTTTGCCTGAAGCGTTAAATTCTTGCCAATTTTTTTCTTGATCTATTTTTTTTCTGCGTTCGCGATCTTTTTCTATCGCCTCTAACTCCTTGCTGCGCGTGGTTTCTTCAATAATGTTTTGCTGATTACGAGTAATCCAATCTTGTTCATTTACTGCGCTTTGTTGAGCTTTTGCTGAGAATGAAAAAAGCAAAAATGCTACACCAAAGGTGGATCTGGTGAGGGTGGGCATCGGGTTTTGGTGGTGTGGTGGGTTAAAACTTGGCGTGGTGAGTTAAAAACTAACTGGTGAAGTTAGCGGCGTAAGATTTTGGTTTAATTAATGCTAATTTTGGCTCTTCAACCTCGAAGTGAAATCCTCCTTTTTGGGCAAAATTAATTGCCTCATCTTTGGTAGAAAATTCAAAGTTAAATTGCGATGAAGTGTTACTTGCTGAAATCCAACCGGTTATTGGATTTACTGAACGTATGGCATTATTTTCAATCGGTAGCATTAACCATTTTTTGGTATTTTTTTTACCAGATTGCATTGCGGATTTTGTTGGTTGGAAAATTCTGAATTTCATTTTTTAGTCTTTTGGAAAAAGTTTCTGAAAATTTTAAGAAGAGCTGCGCCAAAAATTAAAACACATCCCAGCCAAATCAACCAAATGAATGGTTTGTAATAAGCGCGGATGGCGTAATTTTCATTTTCATCCTTATTGCCAATAACCAAATAAACATCACCGAAAATACGATGTTTTATTGAAGCCTCGTTAGTTGTTTGATCATTTACTGGATAGAAGCGCAGTTGTGGCTGTAAGTCTCCAAGCTCTTTACCATTTTTAGAAAGAGTGAAATCTCCTTGCCGCGAGACGAAATTTTTTCCGGCGAAATATTCAATTTTTTCGAATTTAATTTTGTAATCACCGAGCGTGAAAGATTCGCCTTGCTTTAGGCTGAGCTCTTTTACTAATCCAAAATAAGAAGAAAAAGTGACGCCAAGAATAATCAAAAAAAATCCGAGATGAGAAATATTTTTTGGAGTAGGTTTTGCAGATTTTGTTGAAAAGGCAATCAAAGCGAGGAATGGCACGATCATGATTCTAAAAATCTGATTGTAGTAATCGGCGCCGATTGAAATGAATTCGCTAAATAATCCGCGAAGAAAAATTGGGTAAGTAGTGCCGAGAAGTACTACGAATAAAGCGACGAGCAGGAAATAATTATTTAGCAGAATTAATTTTTCGCTTCTGTCGATTATTGCAGGTTTTGATCTTAAGCGATTCATCTTTGCGCCAAAAATTAGCAAAGCAGCTCCGCCAATTAGGAAAATTAAAGTGATTACAAAAAATCCGCGCTTGGCATCAATGGCGAATGAATGGACCGAGCTCAAGACTCCGGAGCGAGTGAGAAAAATTCCAAGCAAACAAAGAATGAAGGTGAGGATCGCTAAAAAAACTGTCCAATTTTTGTAGATCTCTTTTTTTTCAACCAGTTTAACCGCGTGAATTAATGCGGTGGCAATGAGCCATGGCATTAGTGAGACATTTTCGACTGGATCCCAAAACCAATATCCACCCCAACCAAGTTCGCGATATGCCCACCAAGAGCCGAGGCCAACTCCTAAAGTTAAAAATCCGTAAGAAAAAAATAGCCAAGGCGTCATTTTTCTGACGAAATCACGATCAACTTTTTCACAAAGAAGCCCGGCAATGGCGAAAGAAAAAATTAGTGAGAAGCCGAGATAGCCCGTGTAAAGCATTGGCGGGTGTAGCGCCAGGCCAATATCTTGTAAGATCGGATTAAGACCAAGACCCTCGATTGGCATCGGAAAAATTCGCGCGAATGGATTAGAAGTGAAGGCGGTAAAAGCGGCAAAAAGTGCAATGATTAGAGACTGCGATGAAGTAATAATTAATTTTTGCCGCGCTGAAATTTTGCTCAAAAAACTAAAAGCAAGAGTGTAAGCAGAAAGGGTGGTAATAAGCAGCAACATTGACCCTTCGTGGTTTCCCCAGGAGCCAGAAATTTTGTAAATCAGCGGCTTTAAATGATGTGAATTTTTGTAAACATTTTCGACTGAGTAATCAGAAATGACGAAAGAATAAATCAGACAAATCTGTGTAATGATCGCGGCAAAAAGCATTGTGGCAAGGAGACGCAGAGATATTTTTTGCAACTCTTCGAGCGAGATTTTGAACTTATTTTTCCTTGGATTTACCCCGGGATTTCCCCCGGTATTTCCCCCGATATTTCCCCCGGTATTTCCCCCGGTATTTCCCCTGGCAAAAAAAATCAAAAACGGCAAAAAGATTCCGATTGAGAAAATCAGAAGAAGCAGTGCAAAACCTAGAATTGGAGCCATGTTCGGTAAAAACAAAAAATTAAAACCTGAAAATCATTCAGGAGAAGATCTTGATGTGCAGGAAATTTTTCCAACATTACAAGGCGAGGGCCCTTATGTTGGGAAGCCTGCGACTTTTATCAGACTCGGCGGTTGTAATCTCGCCTGCGAATTTTGCGACACTGAATTCGAATCTTACAAAAAAATTTCGCTCAAGAAAATTTTAGATCAGGCAAAAAAACTGAATAAAAAATTAGTTGTGATTACTGGCGGAGAGCCGATGCGTCAGCCAATTGAAAGGCTTTGTGATGAGTTGGTGAAATTGGGTTTTCTTGTTCAGATCGAAACTAATGGCACGATTTTTCGAGAATTAAATCCTGAAGTTAAAATAATTTGTTCGCCGAAAATTACGAAAGGAAAATATCACCAAATCAGGCCAGACCTACTTGCGCGCATTGATGCTTTTAAATTTATTATTTCGAAATCGAACAAGGATTATTGCGAAGTGGGGGATGTTGGTCAGTCAAAAAGTAAAGCTCAAATTTATGTGCAGCCAATGGATGAATATAATGAAGCTAAGAACAGAGCTAATCTAAAGCATGCGGTGAAGTTGTGTGGCGAGCTCGGATATTTTCTTTCGCTGCAGACTCACAAGATTTTGGGGATTAGGTAAATAATCTCGGATCGCCGCAAAGATTGAGACCGAGTAAATCATCTTTATGTCCAGAGGGAGGTGGAAGATCATCCTAGATCACTGATCTTGAAGGATTTAAAATAACCAAGAGATAATAACTTTTAGCAATGACATTGAAAATTATAAAGTGATCAAGTTTTATTGCGTCTTCAAAGTTTCAAATCACTCAGATGCTGCTTTGAGAAGTTTATCGTGTGGGGCTATAGCGCAGTTGGTAGCGCGCTTGCATGGCATGCAAGAGGTCTCGAGTTCGAATCTCGATAGCTCCACCATACTCTTTGAAGCCTAGAGCCATAAGGCTTCAGACCATATTATAAATTTTGACCAAAGGGGAGTCGAACTGTCCCCAAGATGCTCTCTACACACTCTGGCACTGATCCCATAGGCTGTACTAAAAAGTTCGCGACCTCTTGCTTAGGCAAGCGGATTTTTGTGGTTTTTCGAACTTTTTTATTTGTAAGAGAAAAATAACTTTATCTTTAAGAAGATGTATCTGGCCAAAGAATATTTTTTAAGCACTCGTTTTTGACTTAGTTCGTAATGAAAGTATTCACTTCCTTTTAGCTCCCTCAAAATCACAAGATCGTCGTAGTTCTTTTTCCAATTTGTGTAAAAATATCTAGTATAGAAAACTGGTTCATATTCGATTCTTTCTTTGAAATCAAAATTAATTATATTTTTGAAAGGTAAATGTAGGATGAAGGTACATCTTATTTCTTTAAAATTTTTAAATTTTTGATCCTTGTCGGCGATAAAGAATATATCGTTCTTATCCAAATAAACACTTTTGCTGAAAAACTTGAGAGGCTGTTCAAAATTTATTCCTGTATTACTAATCCATCCATACCAAGGCTTATCATTGTCGTAATTTATTCTAAGTAATAATTTATAGCCATCGTCTGATAATCTCCTGGGATAGTTTTGCCAATGAACAAACCTAATAGATATATCCTTGATTTCGCTGTCTCGAATGAATTCTTCTAACTGAGGCTCTATTTTTTCTCTGAATTTAAGATTCTCGTTTATCTCCCTGCATGAATCTTGGAATTTTTTATTTTTTAGGTAAGCGAATATTTTGTAGGCACCAGCAAAAAATATTAAATCTTTTACCAAGTTTATTTGATTCTCATATCTTAAGTACAGGTCTATAATGAACATTTTATTGCGACTGTAAGTTAAAAATATTTTGGATATAAATTAAAACATTAGACTAGAATTGACTAAATTTTATATTTCGAACACAAGAAGTAAAAGAGATCAAGTTTGAAACTTGATTATTGCTAACCGCTTGACAAACCAACAAACTCTGCAGACATCTTGTCGATGACTCTGAAGCTAATAAAATCAAGGGTCTACGATTTAGAGAATTTTTATTTTTTACCCCGCTTGGACCACCATTTTACTCAAACTTACTAACACTTCCCCAACCATCCTCGCAATTACTCACCGATCCCCTCCCTTCCTCTCTAGCACGAAGCCTCACTCTTAGGTTTCTAATTCATCCGCACTTTTCCTCAGAACTACTCACAATTACGAACTAATCGGCAGATTTTCTCACATGCCCTCAGAACCCTCTCACCGCTTGGTTACGTCGCTAATACTTTTAACGCTAGCCCAAAAAACAACGTCAAAAGAAGCGGAGGGGTAACTTTGTTAAAAAGGGTAATACAAGGTGTTTTGCCCACCAAGTTTCATGCCAACTTTTGGTAATTTTCTTGTAAATTTTTTTCTGATTTAGCCAGCCATTGTAGGCGCCATCTATCTTTCCTGCGATTCTTAGATCTAGCTTAGATTTTTCATCTTCAAAAATTTTTCTTATACCATCCTTTCGTAACCAGCGTTGAATTAGATTGTGGTTTTCAAGTTCACTCAACTCAGAAATTTTGTAGCTCTTAATTTTTTCTGCAGCGACATCTATCAATTTTTTTAGGGATAAATTCTCGTTTGAAGCGTACTCAATAGCATACCTCAGGATAGAGTCAGAAATGGTAACTATGTTAGAGATCGTCATATCAAGATTCCATTTTATAAATGCTCCCGAGCCAACAGTTCCAGATGCGGCAGACTTGGAAATAAAATTGTTCCGATTTGCAATTAACGCCTCCTTCGATTGCGCAACTATTTGATCAAGTTGTGTAATAAAATCTGTATCGAGCCTTTTCTTCATGATGAGTGAGATTTTTGTTAAAAACTGCAAGTTAGAAATATCATAATTGCACAAAGTCACTTGAAATACAAGTAACGATATTCATAGTTTCAGAAAAATTAACCAAGCAACATTATGAATGTCAGCAATTTCAAATCCGGCAAGCTAGTTCAGCGTTATCAGTATAAAAGTTTTGAGCCATCGAAGGTTAACACTGATTGGTTGCTTGATGATGCGCAATTACAGCTTCTGCTGAGTCAGGCAGACATTAAACTTGGCGAACTGAATGCTTTCTCGCAGTTGATTCCTGATGTCGATTTCTTCATCAAGATGCACATTTTGAAGGAAGGAACAAAGAGCAGTCGTATCGAAGGAACCCAGACCAATATTGATGATGCGGTGCAAAAGGAAGAGTATATCGAGCCAGAAAAGAGAGATGATTGGCAAGAGGTTCACAACTATGTCAATGCCATGAACCAATCAATTAAGGCTTTGGACAAACTTCCGCTCAGTAATCGTTTGCTTAAGCAGGCGCACAAAATTCTTTTGCAAGGCGTGAGGGGGGAGCGTAAAACTCCAGGAGATTTTCGTAAAAGTCAGAATTGGATTGGTGGGGCTAGTCTCCGAGATGCCGTTTTTATTCCTCCGCATCAAGAGTCGGTGGAAGATTTAATGGCTGATCTCGAAAAATTTCTGCACAATGAAAACTTATCAATCCCGCAGTTAATCAAAATCGGCATTGCTCATTATCAGTTCGAAACCATTCACCCATTCCTTGATGGCAATGGCAGAATCGGGCGCTTGTTGATTACGCTTTACCTGGTTAGCAGTGAACTTCTGCACAAACCTACGCTGTATCTGTCCGATTTTTTTGAAAAAAATAAGTCGCTCTATTACGACAATTTAACTCGCGCTAGAACCCATGATGATTTAACGCAGTGGCTTAAATTCTTCCTTGAGGGTGTGCGTTCAACTTCGGAAAACTCGATTCAAGCCTTTAAAAATATCATTAAACTGCGTAGCGAAGTCGAAGGAAAAATTTTAAACCTCGGTAAGAAGCAAGCGCTGGCGATGGAATTTTTGCAACATCTCTACGGCAATCCAACCTTTGATAGCGCTGATGTAGTTAAGGTTTTAAAAATAAATCTCTCAACCGCTTTGAGACTTGTTGATGACTTCATCAAGCTAAAAATTCTGGTCGAAATCACCGGACAAAAGCGCAACCGCATCTTCGCTTTTGAACCTTATATCAAGCTGTTTAGATAAAAAAACTAACAAAGAACCGAGCTAAACATGCATTCTATCCACAACAAAATAGAGCAAATTAAAGCAGTTTCAGAGATTAGTGATGTGCTTTTATCTCAACTTGACAAACACATCAAAAAAGAGGGCGAGCGATTTAAAATCAAAAATAAAACGAAGCTTAATATCAAAGATTCTTGGATTCATAAAATGATCGAAGATCTTTCTTACGCTGATTGGAATGAGGTTCCAAAATTTTACGACCCAGAAATAATTCTGGATAAAATTCATAACCTAGAAACTGCCCTAAAGACATCGGACTTTAATGAGCTAAACGCCAATCAAAATAACCTTTGGCATACATCAATCCACAAGCTTTATCCCCACTGGAGATTGGATAGTTTTAAAGCGTTACAAAGAAAAGAATTACTACCTTTGTCTCGCAATTCACGAGGAGGATGACAAAGAGATAATGGAAAGAATTAAGCCTTGTTATGACCAGTTTCCCGAGTTATTGACCAAGATTTAATATATTCATTTGTACCTTTTGGTTAGAGGTAAATAATCCGATTTTTACCAACCTAACTTCATAAGAATCTAACTGAAATGCCTGAAGCAAAAAATAAAACTTCTAAACCTGAAATGGGTTTTTTTAAAACTCTCGTAATCGCTCTCATCTGCGCCGGATTTGTGCGTTCATTTTTTTTCGAACCATTCCACATTCCTTCTGGTTCAATGAAGCCAAATTTACTCATCGGCGATTACATCTTCGTCGCTAAATATTCTTACGGCTACAGCCGCTACTCGTTTCCTTTTGGGCTAGATCTTTTTGAGGGAAGATTTTGGCAAAAAAATAAACCGCAGCGCGGTGATGTTGCGGTTTTTCGACTGCCTTCAAATCCAGATATTAACTACATTAAGCGCGTGATTGGCTTGCCCAAAGATCGCATTCAAGTGAGAGATGGCGAGCTCTACATTAATGAGCAGAAAGTTGAAAAAACCGCCGACGGATCATTTGGCGATGTAGATTCTGGCATTGAAATACCAATCAGGAAATTCGTTGAAACTTTGCCTTCCGGAAAAGAAATGACGGTTCTCGATCAACTCAAAACGCTACAAGACAATACCGGAATTTATGAAGTTCCGGATGGTCATTATTTTGTAATGGGCGACAATCGCGACAACTCACAAGATAGCAGATTTCTTGAGCATGTTGGCTACGTGCCCGAAGAAAATTTTGTCGGCCGTGCCACGATTATTTTCTTCTCTGCTGCCAAGCCAATTTGGCAATTTTGGCAATGGCCAAGCTCGATTCGCTTCGAGAGAATTCTGAATCAGATCAATGGTTAATTAAATGTTCGATTCTCCCGTCATTTTTGCGAAGACGGATTATCCAAAAGATTAGTCATCGATCCGAACTCGCCACTGTTGATTTAAGCTTTTAAAAGGATGACAAACTTCAGTTTTCGGCAACAACAAACAAAGTAACAAAATGACTAAAAACCCCTCCGACTCCAAGCTTGAATCTTTCATTACCAATCTTGACGAAACAAAGAAGGCCGACTTACTCAAAGAAAGTAAAAGTGAAATTAGCTTTGCTGGAAATGTCGTAGAAATTCATGAAGAAAAACGAGATTTGGGCATCAGCGCAAAAAATAAATCTAGCTCTAAATTATTGCGTTTAGTCTTTCTGGTGGCGGTTTTAGTAATATTAGAATTCATTTTATTATTCTTCTTCTTTGAAGAAATCGAAGGCAGTAAAGTCATAATTAATCGATACTTTAATCAATAACTCAGAACTATCTTCTTTCCTTAAGGATTTTTTGCGCCGCAAAGGCGGCAATTCCGCAACTGCCGACCACTAAAACCGTTGCCGCAACACCGTCGCCAGGTATATTGCCAACCAAAAATGAAGAGCAGGCGGCAAGAGAAAATTGTATTGTTCCAAGCAGTGCAGAAGCCGATCCGCTGTGAGCGGCCTGATTAGCCAAAGCTGATGCAGCTGCATTTGGAAATGTCATTCCGCAACTAAAAAGGAAGGCGCAAAATAGTGGGGTAATTACCCAAAAATCGTGATTACTTGCGGCAGAAATCAGTAACAAAATTCCAACTACAAAAGGCAGAAAAATAATTTTTTTAAAAAGCAATTCGAGCGAAAATCTTCTCAATAAATAAGCGTTAATCTGCGAGGCACAGACAAAACCAATGGCATTAAGTGAAAAAATTAATCCGAATTCGCGCGAAGAAAGACCAAAAAAATCGAGATAAATTGATGGCGATCCTGTTACAAAAGCAAAAAGCCCAGCCATCATTAAGCCTCCAGTTAAAGCGCTTCTAACAAAGTTGCGGTCGCGTAAAATTCCTAAATATTTTCGAAAGGCTTTGGAGATTTTTTCATTTTCATCAGCGCCTTTGGTTTCAGGAATAGCGCGGTATGCGAGCAGTAAGCAAAAAACCGAGAAGAAACTCAAAAAAGCAAAAATAGATCTCCATCCGAATTGCTCGAGCAATAAATTACCAATGAGCGGAGCTAGAATCGGCGCCGCGCCCATCACTAAAATCAAATGTGAAAAAACGCGTCCAGATTCTTGCGTCGTAAAAAGATCGCGCACAATCGACCGCGGAACAACTGTGCAAGCGCACGCGCCGAATGCTTGAAAAAAGCGCAGCACAACTAACTGCTCAATATTTTTGCAGAAGTAGCAACCAATTGATGAGAGTGTGAAGAGAAGAAGTCCAAAAAAAAGCGGCGGTTTTTTCCCGAAGCGATCGACGATCGGACCGTAAATAATTTGCCCAAAAGTAATACCAAGAAAATAGGTAGTAAGCGAGAGCTGAACCAATCTTTCCGGCGCTCCGAACTCTTCACCAATGGCGTTAAACGCTGGAAGATAGACGTCAATTGTCAGCGGCCCTAGGGCAATTATTCCACCAAGAACAAGAAGTAGAATTACAAAATCTTTTTTATTTTTTGGGCGGAGGTGATAGGACATTATTAGATTAGTTTCATATTTCCGTAATCGACATCGCGGTGATATTTTTTCTTGGTGAAGGCAAGAATTAATCCGAAGCAAATCGACATCGCGATCATTGATGAGCCTCCATAACTAATGAATGGAAGGGTCATTCCTTTTGTAGGCAAAAGGCGCATGCTTACACCAATATTCACCATTACCTGCATAGAAAATTGCATCATTAATCCACAAAGCGAGAGATAGATGAATAGATCTTCTTCCTCTAGGGCGCGCTTTACAATGCGGGTAATTAAGTAAGTAAAAATAACGAGCAGAATAATACAGGAAAAAATACCGAATTCTTCACCAACAACAGCAAAAATAAAATCCGTATGCGCGTCGGGAATAAATTTTTTTACTACACCGTTACCAGGCCCAGTGCCAAATAAGGAACCGTTCACGAAGGCATCGAGCGACCTCTCCACTTGATAATTTTTTTCGCCGGAATCAAGAAATTTATTAATGCGATCTTCGACGTGCGGGAAAACCAAATAAGCACCGAATCCACCAACAATAGCAAGAATGCCAAGAGCAATAATAAGCGCCCAAGGCAAGCCGTAAACGAAAAGCTGCACTACCCACAAGACAGCAAAGGTTAAAGTCATTCCGAGATCGGGTTGTAGTAGTAGAAAACAAACTATTACGAGAAATAATCCTGCAGAACTTCCGTATTTTATTTTCCAAGATTCCGCAGTGAAACGCTGTAATAAAAAAGCATTAACAACAACAAAAAAAGTCTTAGCAAATTCAGATGGCTGTAGGGTAAATCCAAGAACAGAAACCCATCTTTTTGCACCTTTAATTTCGACTCCATGCACTAAAACTAACAGCAATAAAAGGATTGAACCAGCCAATCCTGCAAGTGCGAGAAGTTTTATTTTCTCTTGATCGAGAAAGGAAATTGCCACCAACATCACCAGCGCAACCACAGCAAAAATAAGCTGTTTTTTAAGGAAGAAAAATTTGTCGACCTCGATTCTCTTGGCAATCGCCGGACTAGAACTAGCAATCATCATCAGCCCAAAAGCCATGATGCCAATGATTAGAAAGAAATTAATTTTATCGATGTCGAGCCACCATTTTTTGAACAAATTCAAATAGCGACGGTCGAAGAGTTGATTGACCTTATCCATTGTTTGAGATTTAGATTTTGGATTTAATGTTTTTGGAATCCTAAAACTTACTTTTTAAATGATGAAAAAATCCTCCAACAAAATGTGGGGCGGAAGATTTGATGCCAAGCCGTCTGATCTGATGCAAGAAATCAATCAATCAATTACTTTTGATAAAAAGCTGTATAAGCAGGATATTCAAGGCTCCACGGCACATGCAAAAATGCTCGCTCAGGTTGGAGTTTTAACAAAAGCTGAATTGAAAAAAATTATTTTTGGATTAAAAAAAGTCGAAAAAGAAATCGTGGAAGATGAGTTTAATTTCAAAATTGAGCTCGAAGATATCCACATGAATATTGAATCGCGCTTACGTGAAATTATCGGCGATGTAGCTGGCAAGCTTCACACCGCAAGGTCTCGCAATGATCAAGTTGCCACAGATTTTCGTCTTTTTGTTCGCGATGAAATTGACGAAGTGCTAAAATTAATTTCTGATTTGCAGAAAAATTTAGTCAAAAAAGCGGAAGAAAACTTCGGTGTTATATTGCCTGGATTCACTCATCTACAAGTCGCACAGCCGGTTTTATTTTCACATCACCTGCTTGCTTATTTCGAAATGTTCAAACGCGATAGCTCACGACTTCAAGATTTACGCGCCCGTATGAATGAATGCCCACTCGGCGCTTGCGCTTTGGCCGGCACCTCTTTTCCGATTGATCGCAACTTTACCGCCAAAGAATTGGGTTTTGCTCGTCCTACCGCTAACTCAATGGACTCAGTATCCGACCGCGATTTCGCCATCGAATATTTATTCTGCCTTGCCCTCGTAGCGACACATCTTTCTCGCTTCGCCGAAGAAATTGTGATCTGGATGAGTAAAGGTTTTGAATTCGTAAAACTCTCTGACGCCTTTACCTCTGGCTCTTCAATCATGCCGCAGAAAAAAAATCCCGACGCCGCAGAATTAGTTCGCGGTAAATCTGGCAGAATTTTCGGCGCCTTGATTGCGCTTTTGACGACAATCAAAGGCCTTACTCTTACCTATTCCAAAGATATGCAGGAAGATAAAGAGCCGGTTTTCGACGCTTCTGCAAATTCTAAACTTTGCCTGCGCGCAATGACCGGAATGATTGCCGACATAAAAGTGAATCAAGACAAAATGCTCAAAATGGCGGGAAGCGGATATTCAACTGCAACAGACTTGGCTGATTGGTTAGTAAAAAATCTCAAAATGCCTTTTCGCGATGCTCATCACGTCACTGGAACAATCGTCAAAATGGCTGAAAATAAAGGCGTAGATTTGCACGAATTAAAAATTTCTGAAATGCAAAAAATTGAGAAAAAAATTACTACAAAAATTTTTGACGTACTCTCTGTCGAAAATTCTGTAGCCAGTCGAACCAGTATTGGCGGTACTTCGCAACTAAGAGTCAAAGAGGAAATCGCTAAAGCAAAGAAATATTTAAGATAAATAAGGAGCATCTTTGAATCTCAACAAATAAAAATCTTCGTTGATATTCGCAGTATATTTAAGAATACCAAAATCACTTCTAGCCCTTCCTAATCTTTGCACGTCACGCACAAAATTATTCACTTCCTGTTCCATAAATTACCGTCATTACCCACATCTGAATTTAGATGTAACTCGATTAGCCAATTCTAAATAAACGAAAACCATTAATAGGTTAATTTCGAATTCGTAAACTCAACTTTAAAGATTTTTTCCTCAGCTTTTATTTGCGCGACAAATCTAAATGGATTAATTGCATTATGAAAATAGGTGTTAATGTTTTCTCTCATGAGGCTGTAAGGCCCGTTAAATCCTGAAATAATATTGGGGTCAAATGAATTTTGGAAAATCACTCTGCATAATTTTAATCGCATTTTTAACAATTACCGCTTGCGGCAAGAAGGGTCCGCTGAAATATCCTGGCGAACAAAAGCGTCCAAGATTCGATAAAGTGATTGACGAAAATGAGTAATCTACTTGGTTTTGATTCAATAAGATCAAGGCTTCTTGCCTCTTATCAAAATAAAAAATTGCCACACGCAATTTTACTTTTAGGCAAAAAAGGAATCGGCAAAGCAAGTTTTGCACGCGAGTTTGCGCTGCAAATCACACACTCGAATCCTGATATTTTATTAATCGAAAAAGAGGCCGAAAAAAAAGAAATCGGCGTCGAAAAAATTCGTAACATCAAAGATTTTTCCAACCAAACCTCAGCGATCTCAGAAAGTAAATTCATTGTTATTGATTCTGCTTGTGAGCTTACCAAGGCAGCAGCCAATGCTGTTTTAAAAATTCTCGAAGAACCACGTCCGAATAATTTTTTAATTCTCGTCGCTCACAATTTACATCGCGTTTTACCAACCATTAGATCTCGTTGTCAGACATTAAAAATTCCTGATTTGTCGCACGCAAATTTCATAAAAATCGTCAAGGATGATACAGAATTTCTCACCGAAATTTGCGACAATTCTCCCGCCGAAGCAATTCGACTCGGGGCAGAATTATCAAGGTTCTACTCCTTATTCCTGCGCTCGATTATCAACAAAAAACTCAGCGAAGAATTGCTAAAAAAAGTCGCCGATAAAAATTATTCATTTCAAATCACCGAAAAATCCTGTGAATTCTTCTTCAATCGCTTAAGTAAATTTTCGCGCGGCACCGATCTAAATTTTTTCTTCGAGGAGGAAAAAGCCTTTCTCACTTTAGTTAAAAAAGATATCTTCCCAATATACGACAAGACCTTGATTCTACTGAATAAAACCCAATCTCTCCACCTCGACAAAAAACTAACTCTGATCAATATTTTTAATCAACTACTGTAAATTAACTAGTTTGAGATTTTCTATATTGAGGACGCGGTTTTTGCGAAGAGGGAGCAATAGTTTGTGGCAATATTTCAAGCTGAATTAGTGAATTTTTACAAAAATGACTAACCCATTTTACGAATGACTAAACTCTTCAAAAGTATCGGATTAATGAGTGGCACTTCAATGGATGGAATTGATTTGGCACTGATTGAAAGTAACGGAAAAGAGGTGATTAATCGTCACCCAGATTTCCTGCATTTGCGTTACGAACAGGAATTTAAAGAGCAGATGCGTAGCGTGATTTACAAAGCGCCTACGCTGATGCAAATCAAAGAAATCGAAAATGAATTAACGCTGATTCACGCAAATTTAGTGAATGAATTTCTGGCTAAAAATAAAATCAAACCGAGCGAAATTGACGTGATCGGGTTTCACGGACACACGATTCTTCACATGCCGCAGCAGTTAATGACTTGGCAGATCGGCAATGCTCAACTTCTCGCGCACAAAACAGGAATCAATGTCGTGAGCGATTTTCGCACTCGCGACTTAATGCTCGGCGGTCAAGGGGCTCCTCTCGTGCCGATTTATCATTTTTATTTATTTCACGATCAGTTACGCCCAACCGCAGCACTAAACATTGGTGGTATTTCTAACATTACTTATTTTGACGGCGACGAAAATAGTATTGAGGCTTTTGACGTTTGCTTTGGCAATGCTCCATTCGATGATTTAATAAAGAAGAAATTCGGCCAGGATTTTGACGAAGACGGGAAGTTAAGCAAAAGCGGTCATGCTGATTTCATCATTGCCGACCACATTTTGCAGAATGAAATTTTTCACCGGAAGCCTGCCAAATCTTTCGGCCGCGATGATTTTGCTTCACTAATTGCGCCAATTACTAATCTTAAAATTGAAGACGCGCTTGCGACATTCGCTTATATGCACGCATGCACAGTCGCAATTAATCTCGATTTTCTTCCGAAAAAACCAAAAGAAATTTTTGTGTGCGGTGGTGGCAGAAAAAATGTCGCAATCATTGATGAAATGAAAAAATGGCTGACTGGAATTGAAGTAAAACCCACCGAAGAAATTGGTATAAATGGTGATTCAGTTGAAGCAGAAGCGTTCGCATTTCTAGCCATTCGCAGCTTGCTTAATCTACCAATCAGCTTCACTAAAACTACCGGAACTAACTCTCCTTCATGCGCGGGAGTTTTCTATAGATCTTAGTTTGTGGTGCTGAGTAAATTTTAGCCTGCAACGGGTATTTTTTTACAGCACACCAAATTGCTCGCGAATAATTCTTTCTTCGAGTGAGTGATCAGCATCAAAAAGCAGTTTAAAAGTTATTGATTGATCTTCATGAATTTCGACTTCTTTTACATCGCGAACTTCAAATGAATCTGCCGTGGCACTTACTCGCCGCGATTCAGATTCTAAAATTGTAAATTTGATTTTACTGCTAGCCGGTAAGAGAGCGCCATGCCAATTGCGTGGACGAAATGGGCTGATTGGAGTCAGAGCAAGAATCTCGGCGCTGAATGGAATGATTGGTCCGCCGGCGGAAAGATTGTAAGCGGTGCTGCCGGCAGAAGTTGCGACGAGAACTCCGTCTGCAGCAAGGCAAGCTACTCTTTCTTGTGCATTAATTTCAATTTTGATTTTGGCGATCTGACTTGTCTGACGAATCAGCGCCACTTCATTAATTGCGAGATGCGAATATTTTTTTCCCACAACGTCAGTCACTTGCATGTGTAGCGGATGCAGCGTTGCCATTTCTGCCTTGGCAAGATTTTCTAAAAAATTTTCTTGATGAAATGAATTCATTAAAAACCCAACCGTGCCACAATTTACGCCGTAAATCGGAATTAATTCCCCTTGGGGGTTTTTTCCGAACTCGTGGAGAATATGTAGCATTAAACCGTCGCCACCAATGGCGATTACTTTTTCGATTCCATCAAAATTTTTACCAAGAATTTTGTGGTTTAAACTGAGATCTTTGAAGCCAAATTTTTGTACGAGAAAATTTTTTTTCTCTTCGGCATCGCGATTATTTTTAGCGGCGATTACGGCAATTTTTTTCATGCTAAAGACGGTTGTTTTTTTGATTATTCTCAATCTCAACTCTTCATTGCAAGCGAGGCAATCCATTTTGCAATTCGCAAAGATTGCCTAGCCTCTTTCACAATGATTAAGACTAGGTCAAGAAAATATTCCTCAACCAAAGATCATGGCGACCTCCATGAGGGAGTTATGCTGAACTTGGGTCTAGGGCTTTGCTAAACTTTACTGATTTCGTAAAGCGCAATGGCGGCGGCAACTGAGGCATTTAAACTTTCTACCTCTTTTTCAATTTCGATGCGAACTAGAAGATCGCAATTTTTTTTCACTAGGTCGCGTATTCCTCCCCCTTCCGAACCAACCACTAAAGCGATGTTTTTGTAATCTTTCACTTCGCTTAATTTCACCTCACCTTCACCGGCTAAACCAACGCACCAGTAACCGATTTTTTTTATTTTTTCGAAAAGGTTGTTGAAATTGGTTACAACGACGAGATCAACAAACTCAATGGTTCCTGCTGACGCTTTGATGATTGTAGAATTTTCTTGTGGCGCATGATGCTCACAAAAAATGATTTTTTTCACGCCGAAACTTGCAGCGCTGCGAATAATTGCGCCAACATTGTGCGGATCAGAAATTTGATCGAGTAAAAGAAGTAGAGGAAGTTTTTCACCTTGAGGAATTGCGCAGAGTTCTTCGAGAAGAGAATTTTGATTTTGTACAGGAAGTCGCGCCGCCTTGATTAACAGACCTTGGTGTGGTTGTTGACTTCCAACAAAATCTTCAATCACTGTTCCATCAACTAAACGAATGAGTGAAGAGAAATTTTGAAGAGAATTTTTAGCTAGAAAATTTTTTAGCTCAGTAACGGAATTTTCTGTGACAAAAATTTCTAAAATCTTGCGGCGTCCCTGTTTTAAAGCTGTGAACACAGGGTGCTTTCCGCAGATTAAGACATAATCTACCTTACCTTCACGAGTTTTTTGATTATCTCTAGTGTGATTAGGCGGAACACGGTTGGAAGTCTTGCGAGAAGGCTTGTAAATCTTGTCGCGAGAACTTCCTCGCTGCGCACGGGACATTACTGTTTTTTATCTTGCTTAGCTTCTTTTGGTTCTTCAGAGGCTATTGACTCGGCATCAATTGCTGCAGGTTCAATCGCTAATGGCTCTATCGCTTCTGGAGCTGCTTCCGCAGCAGTTTTAGCTTTTTTTGGTTCGACTGCTTCTTTGAGTTTAATCACAATTTTGACCTTAGCATCTTTAACGATTTTTGCTTCAATTTCATTGGTTTTATCTTGCTCAAGTTGCTCACGAATATTTTGTTTAACTGAATCAAAAGGTAATGGTTGCGCTTCACGAACTTCAGTAAATTTTACCAAGTGCCAGCCGAATTTAGTTTGGATTGGCGCTGAAATTTCGTCTTGTTTAAGATTTACAATCGCGTCAGCAATTTCTTTGATCATATTGTCTTCAAGCACGAAGCCAAGATTTCCGCCGCGTTCAGCAGATTCTTGATCGATAGAATATTTTTTTGCAGCATCAGAAAATCTAATCGATTTTTTCTTTGCAGTTATTTCTTTGTAAATTTTTTCCGCCTCTTCTTTGCTTTTGGCAACAATGTGCAAAATAGAATATTCTTTTTTGCCCGCGAGATTGCTGCTGATTTCAGCATATTTAGCGCTTACTTTTTGTTCAGTAACTTCCTTCTCAAGAACCGAATCGATGTAAGATTGGCGCAAGATCTTGCTTTCCGAAGCTGCAACGCGCTCTTTAACTTTCTTGTCTTTCATTACGTCGGAACGCTTCGCCAATTTGCTTAATTCTTTGTCGAGGTAAGCTTCTTTGATCAAAATATCGAGAACCTCTTTTGGTAAATTTTCAATTGCTGGAACTGCGACTTTTTCGTCTTGGCCTTCAAAAATATTACGTAATTTTTGCTCAATTTCAGATTGGTAAATTTCCTGACCGTTAACTTTCGCAACGACTATTCCTTTTTCTTTTTTGTTATTGAGGTAGTAAGAAGCCCCAAAAATTAAGGCAGCAATCAAAGTGATTGTGCTGAAAATTCTGACCGAGTTTTTATTTCTTGAGTAACGTCTCATATTTTTGGAATTACGAATTGAGGGAAAATTTTAATAGAGTTGCAAATCGCCGCGAGACTTTCTGGACTTGGGTTCTTGAGGATTCCATTGGTAACCAAAACATTGTCGATTCCGAAATCAACAGCGCCTTTAATATCAGTGGGGAGGCCATCGCCAATCGCAAGAATCCTACTTTTCTCAGTGATGTCGAAAATCTGCAACACCATTTTGTAAACTTCTGGAAAAGGCTTGCCATAATAGGAAACAATGCCACCGAGCTTTTCGTATTCACTGGCCAAAACACCAGCGCAGATCTGTTCTCTGCCATCTTGTTTAACTACCTTGAGATCAGGATTTACACAAATCAGCGGTAGATTAAATTTTTTAGCTTCGAGTAATTGCGGCATTTTTTCGGCAAGAACCGAATTTTCTCCATCAAAACCTGTGGTAATAGCAAAACTTGCCTCGCCTGCGCTCTTGACTATTTGGTGATTTGAGCCACTGAGCAAATCAATGTCTTTTTCTGGCCCTATATAAAAATATTTTTCTCCTGGAATTTTTTGTAATGCCAGAAAAGCCGCTTCGCCGGAAGTTAAAACAAAATCGTAAAGATCTGGCGTAGCACCAAATTTATTGAGTGCTTCCGCAACTTTATTTGCACGTCTTGGCGCATTTGAAAGAAAGCAGATTTTTTTGTTTTTTTGGCGCAGAAAAGAAATTGCCTCGATCGCTCCCGGATAAGCTGTGCTACCGTCATGAACCACGCCCCAAACATCAAAAATAAAATAGTCGTAAAGATCTACGAACTGGCGAATGTCGTGCTTAAATTGCATTGATTTGGAATGTGATTGTTTCAGTAAATTAATTCTTGATTAGCGACTATTAAATATCACTTGCTTCACTTTCCATCTTCAAACCTTTCGACTTTTCTTTGTGGTGCGGAAGAAGTTGCGGAAGAATTTGCTGGAGAATTTGCTGGAGAAGTTGCAACTTGGCCTCTGGAATGATGGCCATCCAAACTGGTACCTCTTTCTGGTGCCGGTTGACGAGAAGAAATTGCTGATATTGCCGGTTTCGTAGTTAAGTCTCCAGCAAAGTCATCATCATCTAAACTAAGATCTGTTTGCGGTCCTGTTAATTCTTCTGTTTGTGCCGATTGTAGTTCTACTTCTGATTGTCCCGACGCTTCTTTTGTTGGTGGCGATTGACGAGTTACCCTCTTAACAATGTAAACCCCTAATGCCACTAGAAGAGCAACGACGACAATGCCTGGGCCATAAAATTTTGGGTCACTCACTAGCGAGTAATCACCATCTTGCGATCGATTAATTGATAAAGCTTTTTCTCCACTCGGCAATTCAGTAGGACGCAAAGAAGGAGAAGGAGAAGGAGAAGAAGAAGAAGGTTTTGCTTTCCCTGTTGGCTGTCCTGATGGAGTGCCTCCAGAAATTGTTTTAGGTGTTGGGCGCGCTGTTGGATTTACTTCAGCAGATGGACTCCCGGTCACTTTAGACGTTGGCTGAGCTAAAGGAGGCTGTGAAGGACTTGAAACTGGTTTTCCAGATGTCGGATAAGGAGTAACTTCTTCTGTTGGTTTGGCAGACGGATTCCCAGTTATTACTTGAGACGTTGGCTGAGAAGTTGGCTGAGCAGTAGGTGATTCTAAAGGATACCGTGAAGGACTTGAAACTGGGTTTCCAGATGTTGGATTAGGAGTATTGGCTGCTGTTGGTTGGGCAGACGGATTCCCAGTTATTACTTGAGACGTTGGTTGAGAAGTTGGCTGAGCAGTAGGTGATTCTAAAGGATACCGTGAAGGACTTGAAACTGGGTTTCCAGATGTCGGAAAAGGAGTATCGGCTGCTGCAGGAGTAGTAGGCATAATTTGATCAGAATTTTTTTGAGTTTGTTAAGTTCAGTATTCTTTTATTTCAGCGATAATTTCTCAGTTGACAATCTCTAAAAATTCAAACTTAGCCCTAAACTCAGATCCGTTATTAAAAACCAAACCCTCATTCTTTAATAAATTTCAGCTATAATTTTAGCTCGTAATTTTAACTAAATTTATCACTTTTTTCTACCAATTTTTCTGCAGAACTTGGAGGTTTTTTCTAGGCCCAATAGACCCGCTGCGATATAATTTCATAAATTATCCAGCTTTTTAAATTACTCACAAACTTTCTTCTATCGGCCACAAAGACTTAGATTTGCTGCTTAAAATGCATGTTTCAAATTCACAATTACGGCAATAATGTTAAGTCGCATGGGAGATTTTAGCCTAAAATTTCCCATCACAATTTATTTGCTGTGAGTTTTTCTAAATTTTTTTGTGCTTGCGCTAAAATTTCTTGAAGTTTTGGCTTTTCCATTTTGCGTAAATTGGCATAAGCAAAGGTTAGGCGCTGATTATTTTTGAGTTGCGCTTCATTTTCTTGTAAAAAATTCCAATAAAGGGCGTTGAAAGGGCAGGCTTTTTCACCAACCGTAATTTCTGGGTCAAAGCGGCAAGATTTACAAAAATTAGACATGCGTGAAATATATTTTCCACTTGCCGCGTAAGGCTTGCTTGCCATTAATCCGGCATCAGCATGCAGCGCCATTCCAAAGGTGTTAGGAAGTTCAACCCACTCAAAAGCATCAGCGTAAACTCCTAGATACCATTCATGAACTTGCTTAGGAGAGAGGCCGGCAATCAAGGCAAAATTTCCAGTAATCATCAAGCGTTGAATGTGGTGCGAATAAGCATGCTGCTTGGTTTGTTTGACTACTTCGCTTAAACAAAACATTTGGGTTTCGCCATTCCAATAAAACTCTGGTAAATCTTTTTTAGCGTTAAGGAAGTTGTTTTCTAAATATTGCGGCATTTTCAACCAGTAGATGCCTCGCACATATTCGCGCCAGCCCAAAATTTGACGGATAAATCCCTCAACAGAATTTAGCGGCGCCCTACCTTCGTGATAAGCGCTTTCAGCCATTTTGCAAATTTCTAGCGGCTCTAATAATCCAACATTAATGTAACAAGAAAGTAGCGAGTGATAAAGATAGGGCTCGTTTGATAGCATCGCGTCTTGGTAATCGCCAAAATTAATCAGCAACTCATCAATAAAATGCTTAGCCTCAAGCAAGGCTTGATTGCGAGTTACGGCAAAATGAAAAGGCAATAAATCGCCGAAATTTTTCTGAAATTTTTCTGCAACTAGATCCAAAACTTCTGAAGTAATCGCGTCTTTTTTATGGCTGATTCTTGTTGGCGATTTCATGCCATTTTTTAGCGCTTTGCGATTTTCGATATCGTAATTCCATTTGCCGCCAATTGGCTTATTTGTCGCATCAAGCAAGATTTTATGTTTCTTGCGCATCTCGCGATAAAAAAATTCTAAGCGTAATTGTTTTTTGCCTTTTGCCCAATTTCTAAACTCAGATTGGCTACATAAAAAACGCGTGTCCGGAAAAATTTCAAAAGTGATTTTATAAATTTTTTGCCAGTGCAGAACTTTTTGCCAAACCCGATATTCCGAAGGCTCAGTTAGATAAATTTTTCGCGGCTTATATTTTTC
>CANNMN010000003.1 GCA_947505885.1 Rickettsiales bacterium | reverse complement strand
GCAATTGCGCGGCTCTATTCTTGAAGAAAAGGCGATTGATTTCGTTTTGACTCAGCCTTCAATCGAGAAGAAAAAAATCGCTTTAAAAGAGTTCGACAAACTCTGGGCAAAATCTAACGAGGAATAAAATGCACGATTTTCTAGACGCACTAAAAATGGTCACCTTCCCAATTCACAAAGAAGGTTTCAAATTTATTTTCATCTTCGCTTTAGTCACAATAATTTTGGCTTTGCTCAACAATGTTTTGGGCTTGATTGGTCTTGTTCTAACATTGTGGTGTGTTTTCTTTTTCCGCGATCCTGAGCGCGTTATTCCGGTTGAAGAAAATATTGTGATTAGCCCTGCTGACGGAGTGGTTACCCTGGTTGAATATGGTGTTGAGGCGCCAGAAGATCTTGGTTATGGCAAGCAAAAATTTAATAAAATCAGCGTGTTTTTGAATGTATTTAACGTTCACGTAAACCGCGTTCCGATTGGTGGCACGATTACTAAAATTAGCTACAAGCCAGGAAGATTTTTGAGTGCGAATGCCTCTGATGCTAGTGCAGAAAACGAAAGAAATTCAGCTGTTGTTAAATTGGATAATGGCAAGGAAGTAATCTTCGTTCAAGTCGCTGGTCTTGTTGCTCGTCGTATCATTTCTGATTTGAAAGAGGGGCAAAAAGTAGCGACGGGAGATCGTTATGGAATCATTCGTTTCGGCAGTCGTGCTGACATTTATTTGCCAGAAAACGTCGCAGTAAAATGTCTCGTTGGCCAAACAATGATTGGCGGCGAAACCGTTGTTGCTAGACTAGATTAAAACTAATTCAAGAACGGATCTCCAGTTTGTCATTCCCGCGTAAGCGGGAATCCAGGAGGTCTCGTAATTTACTCCGAGCTTGTTGTCCTGGATCCCCGCCTACGCGGGGATGACGTGGAGAGATCGGTGTAGCTAAATTAAATTTTTATGCGTTCCTCAAATATTGCTAAACTCACTTCTAAACGCGAAGAGGCCAGAATTGGCGGCGGTCAGAAGAGAATAGATCTACAACACTCGAAAGGAAAATTGACCGCTCGTGAGAGAATCGAAGTTTTACTCGATCCAAATTCTTTTGAAGAATATGGTCTTTATGTTGAGCATCGCTGCGCTGATTTTGACATGGATGACAAGAAACATCCGGGGGATGGTGTGGTTACTGGGCAAGGTACAATTAACGGCCGCTTAGTTTTTGTTTACAGCCAAGATTTTACCGTAATGGGTGGCTCGCTCGGCGAGGCTCATGCGCGTAAAATTTGTCAGATTCTTGATCGCGCGATGCAAGTTGGCGCACCAGTGATCGGCATGAATGATTCTGGTGGAGCACGTATTCAAGAAGGGGTTGATTCACTTGGTGGTTATGGCGAAATTTTCCAACGCAATATTGATGCGAGTGGCGTTGTTCCGCAGATTTCTTTAATCATGGGGCCATGCGCCGGTGGCGCGGTTTATTCGCCAGCTCTTACTGATTTTACGGTGATGGTTGAGAACTCATCTTACATGTTCGTGACCGGTCCAGATGTGGTCAAAACAGTTACTCACGAAATAATTTCCCAGGAGGATTTGGGTGGTGCATCAGTGCATGGTGCAAAGTCTGGCGTGGCTCATTTGACTTTCAAAAGTGACATCGAAGCTTTGTTGCAAACGCGTCGCCTCATTAACTTCCTGCCGCTTTCGAATCAAAAATCGACTCCACAAATTCCGGTTGATGACGCTTCAGACCGCGTAGATATTTCTCTTAACACGCTAGTTCCAGAAAATCCAAATCAGCCTTACGACATGTCAGAGTTGGTTGAAAAGATTTTGGATGAAGGTGACTTTTTTGAAATCCAACCGAATTATGCAAAAAATATTCTTGTAGGCTTTGGCCGCATGGAAGGCGAAACAGTGGGGATTGTTGCTAACCAACCAATGAATTTAGCTGGATGTCTCGACATCAAAGCTTCTGAAAAAGCCGCGCGTTTTATCCGTTTTTGTGACGCTTTCAATATTCCAATTTTAACTTTTGTTGACGTTCCAGGATTTTTACCGGGAACGGATCAAGAACATGCTGGCATTATTCGTCACGGCGCAAAATTGCTTTACGCTTACGGCGAAGCAACAGTTCCAAAAATTACCGTAATCACTCGCAAAGCTTACGGCGGGGCTTACATCGTAATGAATTCAAAACATCTTCGTGGAGACGTGAACTACGCTTGGGCGAATGCTGAGATTGCAGTAATGGGGCCGGAAGGTGCGGTGGAAATTATTTTCCGTGAAGATGCAAAAGATCCGGAATCAAAAGCAAAAAGAGTTGCTGAATATCGTGAGAAATTCGCTTCACCTTTTGTGGCGGCTTCACGTGGCTTTATTGACGAAGTAATTCGTCCACAAAACACCCGCAAAAGAATTTGCGCCTCACTGCAAATTCTAAAAAATAAAAAGATCAACAAGCCTTGGAAAAAACACGACAACTTGCCTTTGTAGGCTAGAGTGTTTTGCCGGATTATTTCTTGGGGCCTCTCTTTTACTTTTCAGATTTTTGCGCTTCGAAGAAGCGTCTGCGCCAAAAAAATTACACAAAGAATCTTTTTTATTTCTACCTAGGCAGTTTCTCCCTTGATGTTTTTTTTCACTATTTTTTGCGTAATTATTGCTGTCGATTTTATCTTAAAACTTTTTCGTCACTTTCTTCTGCTGGGTTTTAGCTGATGGATTTTATTCCATAATTTGTCGCTACTTTATCGAGTTAATTATTTGTTTAGAACCACCCTATTTTTCGCTGTGCTAGCTTAGCAATCATCCCGCTTTTTGACGTTTTGATTTTTGAATGAGCGCATCTTGATTCCCGCCTGAGCTTTAGATCATTAGGCGGCATTTGACGGGATAGTACTAATAGCAAGCCAGACTATATTTAAGATAGGCCTTATGATTTGGGTCCGCTGCCTTATTGAATACTACCCCTTCAAATGCCGCTTAGTTTTAACTAAGAGTGAATCTGTCTTTTTTCTACTGCCATCGCAGCTTCTTTAACCGCTTCGTTGTAAGTGGGATGGGCGTGACAAGTTCTAGCGAGATCTTCGGCTGATCCGCCAAATTCCATTGCCACAACAACTTCATGAATCGTATTTCCAGCTTCGCGACCAATTATGTGCGCACCTAAAATGCGATCAGTTTTTGCATCGGCAAGAATTTTTACGAAGCCTTGATCATCGCCAGTAGCGCGTGCACGTGAATTTGCCATCATCGAAAACTTTCCGACTTTATAAGCTATATTCGCATTCTTTAATTCTTCTTCGGTTTTGCCGACTGAAGCAACTTCTGGGTAAGTGTAAATCACATTCGGAATAACGTCATAATTTACGTGACCTTTTTGTCCGGCAATAATTTCTGCAGCAGCAACTCCTTCATCTTCAGCTTTATGAGCCAACATCGCACCAGTTGTGACATCGCCAATGACAAAAATATTTTCAACAGAAGTGCGCAAGTGATGATTTTCAATGAAGCCGCGCTGGTTAGTTTTGATGCCAACATTTTCTAATCCAAGGTTTTGCGTATTCGGACGACGACCGATTGCAACTAGAACGACATCAGCCGAAAGAGTTTCTTTTTTGCCATCGGCAACTGATTCGATTTCAACCACAGCACCTTTTTTGTCTTTTTTTACTGACACAACTTTTGTTGAAAGACGGAATTTGAACCCTTGTTTTTCAAGAATTCTTTGAAAGTTACGAGAAACCTCCGCGTCCATTGAGGGCGTGATTTTGTCTAGGTATTCAATTACCTCGATTTCCGCGCCAAAACGACCCCAAACTGAACCAAGTTCAAGTCCAATTACACCTGCGCCAATCACGATCATTTTGCTTGGAACGTTTTCTAAATCCAAAGCACCGGTTGAAGAGATGATTACTTTTTCATCAATTTCAACGCCAGGAAGATTTGTAACTTCGGAACCTGTTGCGATGATGAAATTCAGGGCTGAGATTTTTTCTTTTGACCCATCAGTTTTTGTAACTTCAATCGTGTTTTTATCTAAGAATTTTGCTGCGCCTTCAATTGAGGTAATTTTATTTTTCTTGAAGAGTCCAGAGATCCCGCCAGTCAAGCCAGAAACGATTTCATTTTTATTGGCGAGTAATTTTGTTACGTCGATTTTTGGCGAAGAAACTTCAATGCCTAATTTCTCAAATTGGTGACCGGCATCATGAAATTTGTGAGAAACTTCAAGAAGAGCTTTTGAAGGAATACATCCAACGTTCAAACAGGTTCCGCCGAGCGTTCCTCTTTTTTCTACGCAGGCAGTTTTTAATCCAAGTTGCGCCGCACGAATTGCCGCAACATATCCGCCTGGTCCAGCACCGATAACCACTAGGTCAAAAATTTGCTCGCTCATATTTTGAAAAAATTATGTTCAATAAAAAACCAGCCATTCCCTGATGAAATGGCTGGTTAAGAATTTTTAAAATTCAGATTATTTTGTTTTCTGAATCTTTTTCTCTTTGACGATTTTTACCTCATCTAATTTGCCAGTTTTGATCAATTTTTGCTTGATCTTAGTGCGTAGTTTTTTTGCCTCATCACTTAACTTTCCGTAGCGATAATTAACCAAAAAGTTATCGATACTGCCAAACTTATTAATTGTGCGAAGAGTTGACGCGGCAACTTTAATTTTGAGGTCTATGCCAAGGGCTTCGCTCTTAAAAGAAAGAGAATGAAGATTTGGTAAGAACTTTCTTTTTGTTTTGCGGTTTGAGTGTGACACTTTATTGCCACTCATCACTCCAACAGCGAGTAAATCACATTTTCTGGACATTGTTTTTAATAACTAATTTTTAGTGAATCTTTTGATTGAATTTACTTTTGTCTAGTCTCTATAGGTAGAGCAGTCCATTGCACTTTGGCCAGTGATTGAGGCTACAATCGAGTTGGCGCCAAACATTGCAGCGATGCCGGCTGCAACACCAATCATTAAACCCCAAGATACTTTACCGGTGAAGAACCCGATACCAACAGAAAGAATCGCAAAAGCTGCGAAAGCTTTGCCGCCGTTACCGGTTACGATACGAAGAACGTTACACATTACGTCTACTAGAACGTTGGTGTTAACCAAAGAATCACTAGCATATGAGCCTTGGGCTAAGGCCGCAGAAGACATCGCGGGAATAAGAGCTGGAGCTACTGCAAGTAAGAAGAAAGAAAAAAGAGTAACTCTTGCAATAAGAGAGGAGATTTTTTTCATATTTTAAAATGATTTATTAACTCAAATAAGGGGGCTTTAATGAAAGCGAAGGGCAACTTACTTGGGGTTTCGCTTAAATTGCAACAGGGTTTTTTACGAAAATATTTGTGAAGCAAATATTTGCCTGTTTAGTCTAATCTAGATCAAAATCTAATTAAAATAATAATGATTAAACGCGCACCCTCTAAAGCTTTTTCTTTTTTAGAAATCTCGGTGGTAATTATGATCATTGGCCTTCTGATCTCTGCTATTTTAACGGGGAGTGAAGTAACCGCTAGCGCTAAATTAGTGCATGCCAGGTCCTTAACGCAAAACTCTCCTGTGGCAAGTATTTCAGGCCTTGCATTGTGGCTAGATACCACGTCAGAAAAAAGCTTTTCCAAGTTGGAGAGTAAGGAAGGAGCTGCCATTAGTAGATGGAACGATATTAATCCGGAAGCGTCTGTATCAAGTTATTTGAGCAATAACTCTGGAGCCACATCTGAGCGTCCCACTTACAAAGAGACATGCATTAACGGCCTGCCTTGTTTGTATTTTAATGGAGCGACGAACAACAAAATTACATCCCCGAAGCAGATGGGAATCAGAACAAAATATATTTCGATGTTTCTTGTTTTTACTGGATCAGAAAGTGCTACAGTCAGTTATGCATCTAGTGTATTTAATAGTAACTTCGGTAGCGCTTGGGATAATAACAGCGGTGCCTTTCTTCTGGCGACCGTTGCCAATTCTAATAAGTATTTTTCTTACAATATGCCGAATAATTATGGCGTCCAATATACGAACTGCACCCCAATTGCATCTATGAATCCAAAGCAGGGATATATCTACGGCGTTATTGATGATAACAGTAGCTCGATCTTTCATTACGTGAATGGTGTCGTAGCGAATAGTGTTGGTGCAAATAGCGGGGTATTAACCAAAACATTAGGCATTGTTTCAATCGGTAACGGGAGCTATAAGGGGAATATTGGAGAGGTTATTATTTTTACCAAAGCGTTAACGACGACCGAAAGAAAATCTGTTGAACAATATCTTGGCAAAAAATGGGGAATCGCAATTAATTCTTAACGCAGAATTTTAATCTCCCACTCCAAATCGATTTTAGATTTTTCTTTTACTAATCTTTTTACCTCGTTGCCTAAATCAATCAAATCTTGAGCTCGTGCCTTGCCGCGATTAATCATAAAGTTACAATGCTTCTCAGAAATTTGCGCATCGCCGATAATTTTGCCGCGACATCCTGCCTCGTCAATTAATTGCCAAGCACGTTTTTCTTGCGGATTTTTAAATGTGCTGCCGCCGGTTTTGGCGCGAATTGGTTGCGCTATTTCGCGCTGTTGATTTAGTTCGGAGATTTTTTTTGCAACTTCTTCAGAGTTCGATTTTGTTGCCCTGAACAATCCTTCAATAAAAATAAAATTTTTAGAAATTCTGCTGCCGCGATAAAAAAATCCAAAATCAGAATTTTTTAATTCATGCAAATTTCCTTGATGGTCAAGCGCTGTTGCGCTGATTAAATTCTCTGCGACATCTGAACCGTAACATCCTGCATTCATAGCAATTGCTCCGCCGATTGATCCGGGCACTCCGCTAAAAAATTCAAGTCCAGAAAGTGCGTAATTTTTGCAGGAAAGCGCAACATTGCCACAAAGTGCAGCTGCACCAGATCTGACTAAATCGCCATCTGTAGAAACTTTTGCGAACTCGCCAGGAAGGCGAATTACTACTCCTTTCACACCCTCGTCAGAAATAATTACGTTTGATCCGGCGCCAAGAATTTGTACTGGAATTTCTTTTGGACAATTTTTTAAAAAATCTTGCAGATCTTCTAAGTCAGAAGGGCGAAACATAATTTCTGCACGACCGCCAACATCAAACCAAGTTTTTAATTCAGCGTTTTTTCGATAGGTTCCGCGAACTGGTGGTAAGTTATTAAGCATGGTGAGTGAGATTAAAAATGACCGGAACGCGACCTTCTATTTCGGCTTTTTTTTGATATTTTGTTTTGACCCAATTGTCGGGAAAAATCTGCCAATCTTTTTTTGATTCTGCGTCCCAAGAAAATTTTTCACTGCATAAAAATTCAGCTAGAATCCAGGTTTTGTAAGAGTCATGATCTGTTGCAATTACTAGCTTGCCGCCAGATTTAATTTTTGGTGAAAGAATTTTGTCAAAAAATTCCGTGGTTAATAAACGTCGTTTAAAATGTTTCGATTTCGGCCAAGGATCGGGAAATAAGATATAAATTTCGTCAAAAAAATTTTCCGGAAATTTTGCCAAAAGTAGACGCGAATCTTCAAGGGAAATTGCTACGTTTGTGAGGGGTTCTTGCTCGAGTTTAGCAAGTAAATTCACGACTCCGTTCAGGTGCGGTTCGCAGCCAAAAAAAAATTTTTCAGGATTTTTTTTGGCTTTTTCAAAAATAAAATCACCAAAACCAAATCCAATCTCTAAAGAAGTTGGTCGTTGCTTGAGAGTTATCGGTAAGTTTATCGAGTAATCTTTTAGGGGGTTTTCCAGTAAGGATTTTTTGTGAGCTGAGAGCTTTCTGCTCTTAATCCTACCAAAGCTACGGATTAATCTTTGCGACTCTTCTCTCATGTCTTTCACCTTCAAATTTACTGTCCAAGAAGGCTTTCGTAATTGCCAAGGCAGATTTTTCTTTCACTATTCTGGCGCCCAAGCAGAGCACATTCGCGTCGTTGTGAAGGCGCGCTAGTTTTGCGACTTTGGCGTTATGACAAAGTGCAGCACGAACATTTTTGTGACGATTCGCTGCGATCGAAATTCCGATGCCGCTACCGCAGATTAAAATGCCAAATTCATTTTTTAATTTTGCTCCGAGCTTGTGAGCGAAGTCTGGGTAATCGAAAGATTTTTCAGCGGAGCTGCAGCCAAGATCTATAGTCTTAAAGCCTAGTGCGTCAAGCTCTGTAATAAGAAATTTTTTTAGAGAGAATCCGGCGTGATCAGAGGCGATTAAAATCTTTGTTGCGCGGAGAGACATAAAGCTGCGAAATAAAGCCGCCCTTTTGAAAGGCGGCAGGAATGTTGCTAACGTTTGCGATAAGTTTGAGCTTTACGAGCTTTTTTGAGGCCGTATTTCTTGCGCTCAACCACTCTAGAATCGCGAGTTAAGAATCCACCGGCGCGAAGTACTTTTTGGTTATTAGAATCGAAATTAACCAAGGCTTTGCTGATTGCATTTGATAGAGCTCCAGCTTGACCGCTCAGGCCTCCGCCAGAAATTGTTGCCATGACATCAAACTTATCGACGCTTTTTGTAGCAACGAATGGTTCTTTGATAACGTTAATTAAAATTTCTCTGCCGAAGTAGGGTTTTGCTTCGCGTTTATTAACCTTGATTTTTCCGGTGCCTTTTTTGATCCATACGCGAGCAGTGGCATTTTTTCTTCCGCCACTTGCGTAGGCACGACCTAGCTGATCAACTTTTGATTCTGATTTTAATACCGCCTCTGCAGCTTGAGCTTCAATAATCTTCTCTTTGAGTACTGTCATGTAATTAACCTCTTTTATTTTTGCTGTTCATCGCGGCGATATCCAGAATTTGTGGAGTTTGTCCCTGATGCTTATGCTCAGAGCCTTTGTAGATATGAAGCTTAAGCATAACATCGCGCTGTAATGGTCCGCGTGAAATCATTCTTTCAACTGCATATTGCATAATTCTTTCTGGAAATTTTCCCTCTAGGATTTGACGGGCACTTCTATCTTTAATACCGCCCGGGTAACCAGTGTGCCAGTAGTAAAGTTTCTCAGCATATTTTTTGCCGGTAAGTTTTATTTTTTCAGCATTGATTATTACGACGTGATCGCCGCAATCAAGATGTGGAGTAAAAGTGGCCTTGTGTTTACCGCGCAAGATATTGGCGATGATGGAAGCGGCGCGCCCAACAACAAGTCCTTCGGCATCAACTAGCCACCATTTTCTTTCGATTTCGCTCGGTTTTGCTGAGTAAGTTTTAAGCATTTTTTAGGAATTTTAAATAAGATCCAGGACCGCCTGGGATGTGAAGGGCGGCGCATTAAAGTTATCGACTAAAAAAAGTCAAATAAAGTTTTCCCAACAGAATCAATTTCTTGGTGAGCCCGAGGCGATTCGAACGCCTGACCTACAGCTTAGAAGGCTGTTGCTCTATCCAGCTGAGCTACGGGCTCTTAAAGAAATTAAGAACGTTTTGTTTGAAACGAGCCTAAAATTTAGATTTTCATTGGGAGAATAACCATATTTTGTCCCTTCGTGTGAAGACGACGCTGCATGATGTAGGGAATATGGTTAAAAAGAATTTGAGTAAAAATGTTTTCGTTGTCAAAGATGAATTTCGTTCCGAAGAATAAAACATTTGGATAATCTTTGGAAACGCGATTGGTAAGTTGAGTTAATTTCTCTACGACGTCAGTGTCATAGCCAATGTATGCCTTAGCAAAACGCCCATTGGCATTACAATAATTTTTATATCTATTCAAAATAGATTTGGTTTTTCTTCGCATATCTCGCCATCTTTTTTCTTCACGCATCGTGTTTGAATCAACTTCGCCGACAGTCACAAAAATAAAATTTTTGAAAATTCCTGGGAAAAGTTTTTTGATTTCGAGCAGACAATTCATGCCGCTACCAAAAGTTTGATCGACAATAATTGCCGCTGTAGGCGCAGATTTATCAACGGCGGAGAGGTTTGGATCGGATGGTAAAAATTCGTAATTATAAAATTCTGATTCCTTCTGCATCAGATTTATTTTGAAGCGGCGATACATTCTGCGAATCAATAATCCCGAGCCAACAAAGATCGAAGTGATCAATAAAGTTATCCAGCCGCCCTCATAAAATTTTTCGAAAATAGTAATGAGTAAGATGCTGCTGCAGACGATGAATCCAATCACTGAAATCGTTAATTTGCTCAGCCATTTTTCTTGGCGATGACGATGACGGAACCAATAAATACTTAGTCCAAGAAGTGACATTGAGAAAGTGATGAACACATTAATCGAGTAAAGCACCACCAAAACATGCACTGATCCGTCAGTGATTACCAGGGTTACTAAGGCCGCGACAGCCATGAATACAATGCCATTTTTAACTACTAAGCGGCTCGAAAGAGAGCTGAAAGATTTTGGCATCCATTCATCGGAGGCCATGTTGGCAATCACATTTGGACCGGCGAGAAATCCGGCATTGGCAGCAACAACTAATAGTCCGGCTTCAAACATCAGCACAATCGGAACGATGATGTAGCTAAGCTGAGTGTCGTTGTAAGTCCATGTTTGAGTAATCGAGTAAAAGACGGTGGCGTTGAGAGTTTGCCCATCAACCTTACTAACTCCCCAAAGCAAATAGAGCAGAATAATGCCGGCGGCAGTGAAGGCGAGAGATACAGCAACCAAAAACATTGTTATTTTTGCGGTGCGAATGCGGGGCTCTGAAAGTGTATTTACATTATTAGAAACCGCTTCCAAACCAGTGAAGGTCCCGCCTCCCATCGAAAGTGCTTTTAGAAAAACAGAAAATACAAAAATCCATCCCAAGGAATTCTTCATCTCTCCCGTTTCTGCGACTGCTTTTGGTACTAAGGCGGACAAGCCATAGTGATGAGCTACTATTCCGTAAATAATGAGAAAAATATGAGTAACAATGAAGCCAAGAAATACCGGCATCAAAAATTTTATCGACTCCTTCATGCCGCGCAAATTAAGGATCGCAAGAAGGATAACCAAACACAGTGCCACGATTAATTTTGCCTGTTGCCAGTCCGCCGGCAGAAAACTGAAGATTGCATCAACGCCACTGGCAATCGAGATCGCAATAGTGAGAACATAATCAATAATTAGTGCCATGCCCGATACAAGTCCTGCATGACGCCCAAGTAAGCGTGTAGCTACGCGGTAACCGCCTCCGCCATTTGGAAAAAGTTCTATTACTTGCGTGTAAGCGTAAGAAATAATGAAGACGGTAAAGGCGATAGCGATGGCCAAATAAATCGCTAATTCTTCGTGAGTGCCAAGCGCAAGAAATGCTTCTTCTGGACCGTAACAAGAAGAAGAAATTCCGTCTGCGCCGAGCCCAACCCAGGCCAAAAAAGCAACCAGGGAGATATGTCTGCGCGTATCTTTGTTGAAAGGATCGAGCGGATTTCCGAATAAAAAATTTCTGATTTTAACAAACATTTTTGACCTTTGTCATTAATTCTTGGATGAGTTCTGGTGATTTTTGACCAGAATATTTTTCAATTCCCGATGATATGTCTATCATCTTCGCGCCGCTGATTTTTAAGGCTTCATCGAGGTAGTCAGCATTCAATCCGCCGGATAAAAACCAGTTTTTTTTGGTAGAAAAATTCTTTAACATTTCCCATTTAAAACTTTTTCCGCTCCCGGGTTTTGCGCCGTCGAGAAGAAATAAATCTGCGACATCTTCAAAATTTTTAACATGCTCTAGATCTGCGGCCTCCCTGATTCTGAAGGCTTTGATAATTTTTATTTGAGGGAATCTTTTTCGCACTTCGCGCAGAAAATTTATATTTTCATTGCCATGAAATTGAAAAAAATCAGGTGATAATTTTTGAGAAATCTTGTCAAGAAATTCAAAATCAGGATCAACCAAAACTGCAACTTTGGCAATTGTTGCAGGAATTATTCGGGCAAGAATTGAGGCGGATTCAAGCGCTATGTAGCGCGGGGATTTTTCATAAAAAATAAAACCAATAAAATCACACTTCGCCTCAATAGCCACGCGCAAAGATTCTTTTTCTGTAAAGCCGCAGAGCTTCACTTTTATTTCGCGCATTGACTAAAACTTGAATCCAGGAGGAAGTTGTAATCCGCTAGTGGCGCTGCGGACTGTATCGCTAGAGCCATCATCTGCTCTCTTCTTGGCATCGTTGAAAGCTGCGATTAGTAGATCTTCAAGAATTTCTTTCTCGTCCTTATTGATTAGCGATGGATCAATTAAAATTTTTTTTGCCAAACCGGCGCCGGTAATAGAAACTTTAACCATACCACCAGCTGAGGCACCTTCAAATTCTTGATGCGCTAACTCATCTTGAATTTTTTGCATCTTCTTTTGCACCTCTTGCGCTTGGCGCATGAGCATTTTGATATCCATTTTAGTGAAAAATTTTGTTGTAAAAGTTGTGTGTTTTGTAGCGCAGAATTTGGCTTATCCTCTTGAGGCGTCCAGCCTTGTCAATTTTTTCTTTGGCAAAAAGTGGATAGGAAAAATTTTTGTAGCCTTTGATTTCAATCACTAAATCTGCAACCTCGCTATTGATTTTAATCGGGGCGTAAAGCGGGCCTTTATATTTAACGCTAACCCTCACCTCATCAAATGAATATTCTCTTGGAATGGTAAAGGCGACTTGTTCTGAAGTTATCGCGTCAATCTTTGATCGAGTGCCAAGCCAAGTTGGTAGTTGCGCTACGGTTTGATTTTTTTCGAAGAGGATTAATTTTTTATAATTATGAAAACCGTAATCAAGAAGGTCTGTAATAATCTCAGTTCTTTGTCTTGGCGTTTTGCCCTTATTCATCACTGCGATTAGGTGGCGATGATTGCGTTTAACGATGCCGATAACTCCATATCCGCCTTCGTTAGTATGCCCTGTTTTACCGCCAACAATGCCGTCATAGTTTTCACGAATCAGTGGATTACGATTGCGCTGAGTAATGTTGCGATAAGTAAATTCTGGAATACCAAAGTAATGTGAATATTGCGGGAAGTCTTGGTGCAAGCGGATTGCCAGCGTAGCTAAATCGCGAATACTCATGTAGTGATCAGGCTCGCTGAGTCCGTGCGGATTACGAAAATGGCTATTTTTTAACCCCAATTCTTTTGCCTTACTATTCATCAAGGCGACAAAATTATTGAGACCGCCAGCGGTACTTTCGGCAAGAGCGATCGATGCGTCATTGCCAGAAACCGCCAATAAACCCTTCACTAAAGAATCGATCGAAACCACGTCACCATAATTTAAAAACATGCTTGAGCCAGATTTATGCCACGCATCTTTGCCCACCAAACACTGACTATTGAGAGAAATTTTACCCTTCTGAATTTGATCAAAGACCACATAAGCGGTCATGATTTTTGTCATCGAAGAAGGGGCGATGCGAGCGTCAGCATTTCTAGAGAGTAGCACCTCTTTAGTGTCGGCATCGATTAAAAAATAAAACTGCGCTTCATGGAGAGCTTTACTGATTTCATCGGCCTTTGCAGGCGCAGCAAAAAGAAATAATAGCGCGAGAATTAACTTCATTTCTGTATGGGGGTATCTGTGTTTTTGACGACTGTTCTGACAAAGCCCGACACCTGATTCTGTATCTTATTTTTATTGGCAATGGGGGGCGCTGAAGATTTTATTTTCGCTGATTTTTTTGGAGTGCTCGCATCTTGATCATCAAGATGCTGACCAAAAATTTGTTTTGTTTTATTTTCTCTCCGCATTTTTTTCTTTTCCTGAATCAACATTTTGCTGATCTCAATATCATCCTCGGTTTTTTTTGAATTAATCGAATCAACTGCGCGCTGCAAGGAATTATTGCCAGCTAGAAGGTAGCTTTTATCAGCCATTTCTGTGGTCACGCCAAAGCCATCTAATTTGGGCACGCTGATTGTGTCAAACTCGGCGCCAATCTTGCGGAATGGCGGATAAAGAGCGAGATTGTAATTTGTTTCAAAAACATTTGGCGACAAGGAATTTGATGGGTTTTTCATTCTGACTTGTTCATAAATTTCTTGATTTGGAAGATTTTGTGCCCCGTGATTTTTACCGAGTTCGGCGATGTCGACATAGGGATAATATTCAATTTTACTGGCTAAATCTTCTGTAACTTCTTCTGGAGTTGGCGGCCTAGAAAACATTTTTTCTTGATTGGCTTGTTTGTCTGGCTTGCGCTGCTCATTAATTTTTTTAATTTCTTCGCGATATTTTTTATTAAAATTGTCGTTGGATTTATCGAGATCAGAAGAACAAGCAGAAAGTAGAAATAGCAATGGAAAGAGAGCAGCAATGCGCCTCATTACCTACCTTTAGTTATGATGGCATCGCGACCAGAATCGGTAATTTTTTTCACTACTTCTTTGGCTTTATTTTTGTCTGAAAATGGTCCGAGCAAAACGCGATAAATTGTTTTTTCACCCTCAATAGTTTCAATTTTTCCGGAGTGAAATTTTTTCATTTTCTTCAAAATTGAATCGGCACTGCTGCGACTTGAGAATGACCCAACTTGCACAAAAAACTTTTGACCAGAGCTGACTTCTTTCTTACCAGAGTGTGCATATTTTTTCTTTTCCGTTGATTCATTGAGGTCGAATTCTACAGCTTGCACGGGTTCTTTCTTATTCACCCCAAAGATTTCTTCGGTTGCCTGTGCAGCAGGAAAGGCGCTAGTGGCTTTTGCGTTGGAGATGTTTTGATCTTGATAATTTTTGATTGGTGGCTGTTGAGATTTTATTTCGCCTTGTTGCGCCGGACGATTTTCAAAAGGAGTTACTTTACCCTGAGATGCTAGAGCTTGAGCATTCAAATCTGGAGTACGAGTTACTATCGGACGAGATTTTCCCTGCAGATCAACAATTCTAATTTTTGGCTGAACATCTTTTTGCCAAAATGGCTGACTACATGAAGTCAAAATTAGGCAAAGAAGGATGATTAAATTACTTTTTTTCATGTGAAGAAAAATGCTAAGAAGCTTTGGAAATAAAGGATGCGCAAGCTTTAGTTTCAGAGGGTAAAAAGACAACAAAAATAAGGGTAAGTTACTTGGGTTTTTTTTCGTCTTCAGCGTCGTCGAACAAGATGCGACTAGCGGCGCCATCAAGATCTTCGTACTGCTTATTTTTTAAGCTCCACAAAAAAGTAGCGAGACCTATTAGGGCAGTAGCGAGAGCGATTGGAATTAGAAAAATTAAGACAGACATTTTTTTGAATTCATGCGTAGCGAGTTAAAAAGAACTAGCAACGAAGATGACGACATCGCAATGGCCGCAACCAATGGCACGACATGGCCGGCGATGGCGTAAGGAACGGCGATTAGATTGTAAATCAGAGCAATTAAAAGATTCTGTTTCATTAGCGAAATAGCTTTTGTTGAAGAGTTAATCAGCTCAAGAATTGGCGTTAATTTTTGTCCCTGAATTATTATGTCGGCAACATTTTGAGAGATGTCAGAGGCCTGGGAAAAAGAAATTGAAACATGCGCTAAGGCTAGAGCTGGAGCGTCATTAAGACCGTCGCCAACCATCACAAATTTTTCTAATTTCTGTAGGAATTTAACCTTTGAAGTTGGTGTTTGTTCGAAATAAAATTCAGTGATTCCCAATTTCTTTGCTACGGACTCAACTGCCTTTTCTGAGTCGCCAGAAAGTAAAATTATTTTTTTACCTGAGCTGCGAAGGTTTGCAATGACTACATCCGCATCAGATTTAATTTCATCAGAAAATAAAAATACCGCTTCACTTTCGCCGAATTTTACGAAACAGGTGAGTAAATTTTCTGTGTTTTTGAAGTCATTTTTTATATCGCAAAAATCTTTGCGACCAAGTCGTAAAATTTTATTTTCAAAATTTGCTTCTAGTCCAAAGCCTTGATTTTCCTCGATCAAAAGCTCTTCTAAATTTTCGTTATAGCTAGCTGAAATTGCCTGTGCGATCGGATGACGACTATTTTTTGTGAGTGAGGCGGCAAGTTTTAGAAGATTATTTTCATTGCCGCTTAGTATTTTTATTTCGACTAATTTCGGTGAGCCAATCGTCAAACTTCCGGTTTTGTCAAAAACTACTACATCAATTTTGCTCAGCTTTTCCAAGGCCTCACCCGACTTCACTAAAATTCCTTTTCGCAAAAAATTTGAAATTAGGATTGTTTGCACAATTGGTACGGCGAGAGCCAGGGCGCATGGGCAAGTGATAATTAAAACTGCGGTCGCGTTCATTAAAGCAATTTCCCAGCCATTTTTTAACCAAAAGCAAAAGGTTGCTAAGGCGAGTAGGTGAACAGCTGGCGTATAAAATCTTGAGAGGTAATCAGCGAGGCGAATGTAGTGAATTTTTTTACTTTCTGCTTCTTCGCTCAAACGAATAATTTCAGCGAGTAGACTATTTTTTGGAGATTTGGTAATTCTGATTTTTAGAGGCTGCGACAGATTGATTGTGCCAGCAAAAACTTCGCATCCTTGCGTGATTTTTTTCGGCAGGCTTTCGCCAGTAATTAAAGCGATGTCAATTTCACTTTCGCCTGAAATTACAATGCCATCAGCAGCAATTTTTTCACCAGCCGAGACTAGTAAAATCATGCCTTCATGCAATTGCTTGGTGGGCAGAATTTTAATTTTTTTATCTTCTTCGATTCGTCCAAAACTCGCGGCGAGCAAGGTAAATTCTTTCGCCATCACAAATGCTTTTTTGCGGGCTTTTAAATCGAGATAACGACCAATCAGCAGGAAGAAAGTCAACATCACTGCCGAGTCAAAATAGACGTGACTCGCGCTTCTAAAAGTTTCGAGTAAACTTACCACGCAGGCCAAAAAAATTGCGATTGAAATCGCCAGATCCATGTTTGGATAGCCTGATTTTATTGAGCGTGCAGCCGACACAAAGAATGGTCGCGCTGAAAAAATAATTACCGGAAGAGCGATTAGCGACGAAAAAAGATGTAATAAATTTCTAGTTTGAACGCCCATTTCAATTGTATCAGCAAACCACAAAGAAAAAGAAAATAGCATGATATTGCCAGTTCCAAATCCAGCAACGGCAAGGGCGCGCAGAATTTCGTCGTTGTATTTCTTTTCGGTGGAATTGAGGATTTCTTCGTCAAAAGGAAGAAGTTTGTAACCAATGTCGTGAATTATTTGGATCAGATTATTGCCATCTTTCGCCTCACCTTGCCAACGTAAAAACAGAGTTTTCTTTGAGAGATTGACGCGTGCGGTTAAAACATTTTTTTGCTTTTTTAAAATGCTTTCAATCAGCCATATACAAGCGGCGCAATGCATTCCTTGCACCATTAATGAAACTGAATTCGCGTTGCTCTCTTCATGAGAAACAAATTCTGAAATATCTAATTTTCCACTGATTTCTGGCTTAATTTTTCCGGCAGAAAAATTTTCTTCACGCAGTTTGTAGTAATTGTTAAAGCCTAGTTTATTGATGATTTTGTAAGCTGCGCTGCATCCTAAGCAGCAAAATTCTTCTTGTGTTTCTTCGCCGCAATGCAGGCATTTACTGCACAACATAGTGCCTTGTTAGGTAGAGTTTATCTTGTCCTTGAGAGATTAGAATTACCGCATCCCATTGACCAGGAAGGGGGAAAGTGACGTCGAATCTATGAACGTATTCCGAGGTGTCGGAGACGATAAAATCAAAACCCTCTTGAGTCGGTCGCGTGAAAGTAATCATGACATTGGTATCTTTGCTAAGGGGAGATTTGTTGCCAGATACCTTAACCAAAATTTCCATTTTATTTCTGCCGATGTTGGTCGGCTTGATTTCGACTAACCAGCCAAGCTCTTTTTGTTTCTCTATCTGCTTTAGAGTGTCGTTGTAATTAAGGCCTTTTTGGTAGGAGTCTTCAGTTACAACGCCGCGCCAGGTTTTTTTAGCGATGTAAATATAGCCAATATTTACTGCTATTACTACGCCAAAAAAAGCGAAAAAAATGTAAGGGATTTTGCTGCGTTTAGTTGTGTTTTTTATTTGCATTGTCTGAAGAAGTTTTTTGTCGATGAATCCGCGTTAAGCAAAATTTCAAATCAGTAGAAATTTTGGTAAAATCGGCAGCAAGAATTTCTTTTCGTGCGATGACTACGTAATCGAAATTGTTTTTAGCATGTTGTGAAGCAAGAGCGCGTACAGCTTCACGCAATCTTCTTTTGGCGCGATTGCGCTCTACGGCTAATTTACTAACGGTTTTTGCTACGGTGTAACCGACGCGACAAAAATTTTTTGAATCTTCGCGTAAATAAATTTGTGGGGCGGGGTGAGTAAGCAGAAGAAGAGTCTGTGAAAAAAACTTCTGACCCTTTTTGCTAATGTTTTGAAATTCTGCGGATTTTTTAACCGTGAGAATGTGCAAGTCGGATGAGTATTAGACTGACAATGAAGCGCGACCTTTAAAGCGACGACGCGAAAGAACTCTACGTCCGCCAACTGTTGCCATTCTTGATCTAAAGCCGTGTCTTCTTTTGCGTACTATTTTGCTTGGCTGCCAAGTTCTTTTCATAAATTTACCTGATTTTTCCCCGGTTTTTTAAAGTGTATCAACAAAGGGGCGGCGCAACCTATTTATCGATCTTTAAATGGCAAGTGGGGCAATCTGTTTCGCTGGTCGAGCGAGGTCAAGACCTCGCAAATAAGACTAGAAAGGTCTCGACTTCTTTCGACCAGCGAAAGTTAAGCCAGTGATTTCTTAATCCGCGCGAGCACTTCGTTTTTTTCTAGGATCTCGATTACGTCAAAAATTCCGCCCGGAGAGGCGGAGGAAAAAGTTAAAACAATGCGAAGCAACGGTCCAAAATCTTTAATCTTCAGCCCTTTAGTCGCAGCAAAATTATTGAGAGAATTTTTAATTCCGTCATGTGACCAATCGTTCAGATCGATAAAGAATTTTTGTAATTCGCTAAGAAGAGGGTTTTTTTCAGTTACAATTTTTTTATCCTCGTCACCGAGTTCTTTAAAAAATTCATTGCGATAAACCGAAATGCGAGCTGCCAATTCATCCAACATAATTGCGGACACTTTGCAAAAATTAATCGCCTTTAAGATTCTATTTTTTTCTGCCGCGATGAGTGGAGAAAATTCAGAAAACTCCGAAGATCCAGACCAGAGACCTCTTCTTTTAAATAGCAATTCGAGCAACTCTTCGTCGCTCTTTTGGTTGATGTAGTGCTTATTAACAGAATCGAGTTTTGTGAAATCGAAACGCGATGGAGATCTGCCAACCTTGTCTAAATCAAACCACTCAATCGCTTGTGCATCGGAAATAATTTCAGAATCGCCGTGCGACCAGCCGAGGCGAAGTAAATAATTTCTCATCGCTTCGGGTAAGTAACCCATATTTCTGTAATCGATCACCGAAGTGGCGCCATGACGCTTGGAGAGCTTGGTGCCATCTTGGCCATGGATGAGTGGGATATGCGCAAATTCTGGCACTTTCCAATCCATCGCCTGGTAAATTATTTTTTGGCGGAAGGCGTTTGTGAGGTGATCGTCGCCGCGAATTACGTGAGTGACTTGCATGTCGTGATCGTCAACTATAACTGCCAGCATGTAAGTTGGAGTTCCGTCTCCGCGCAGCATTACCAAATCATCGAGCTCAGAATTTTTCACACGAATTTCACCTTGTACCAAATCTTTGATGATTGTCTCTCCATCGATCGGCGCTTTAATCCGAATCACTGGCTTAACAGTCGAATTTTGCGATTGCACCTTGTCGCGCCACGGACTTTTGAAGCGAAAAACCTCTTTTTTTGCTTCAGCATTTTTGCGCATTTCTTCAAGCTCTTCTGCGGAAGTGTAGCACAAATATGCCTGATTTTTTTCGAGTAATTTTTCGGCGACTTCTTTGTGACGTGATAAATTTTTTGATTGAAGAATAAAATCTTCATCATGTATTAGGCCAAGCCAGTCAAGGCCTTGCAAGATTGCATCAATCGCTTCTTTCGTCGACCTTTGTGCGTCGGTGTCTTCAATTCTGAGTAAAAATTTTCCACCATGATGTTTGGAAAAGAGGTAATTAAACAGAGCAGTGCGAGCTCCTCCAATGTGCAAATAACCAGTTGGAGATGGGGCGAAACGAGTGATGACAGACATTAGATTTTGAATTGACTTATCGGGTACTGGTTAGCAACTTAAAAAAATATTATCCCAAATCCAAATTAAATTTTGTAAACAATGGTAATCTCTCACGCTACGACAGACGTTGGTGCGAAGCTCTTAGAACAAAAGGTTATTTCCGAAGATCAATTAGGAATTGCGCTTAAAGAGCAGGATCGTCTCAAGGGCGCAAAAACCATCGGGATGATTTTGGTTGAGATGGGATTTGTTTCTGAAGGCGCGCTCGGTGAAATTTTAAACGAATCAAGTGGTACCAAAAAATTCGATCTAAAGTCGACCATCATCGATCCAAAATTAGTTAAAAGAATTCCTAAAGACTTTGCGTCTCACAACAAGATTATCCCAGTTTCTTTCACGCTGGATTCAGTAAGCATAGCGATGGCCGACGTGTTTGACATTGTTGTCATCGATCAAGTTCGTCGCTTTTTCCCGCCGAATTTTCGCATCAATCCTGTTTACGCGCCAGAGGTGGATTTGCTGCAAGCGATCGATCAGTATTACGGCTATGAAATGTCGATCGAGGGTATTTGCAAAGAAATGGAGAGCGGCGACAAGAACAAAGCTCTCGACGAAAATCAGTTAAAGGGCGATTACAAAAGTCCGGTGGTTCGTCTTGTTGATGCAATTTTGACTGACGCCGTGCACACTGGCGCGTCGGATTTACACTTTGAGCCAGAGGCTTCCTTCTTGCGTATCCGTTACCGTATTGACGGAAAGATGGTTCAAATTCGCTCGCTCCACAAAGATTATTGGTCGGCACTTTCGGTACGTCTCAAAATCTTGTCAGGAATGAATATTGCCGAATCCAGAAAGCCACAAGATGGTCGGATTAATTCTGAAATTCTCGGACGCAGAATTGACTTTCGTGTTTCAACTCAACCGACGATTAATGGTGAAAATATCGTAATGCGGATTCTGGATGAAAAGCAGTCAATTCTTTCTATGGAAAAGCTCGGCTTTTCTGAGTTAAATGTGAATGCGCTAAAGAAATTGGTTCAGCGTCCGGAAGGAATGATCATCATGACTGGGCCGACGGGATCAGGCAAAACTACCACTCTCTACACGGTTCTCAGTTACCTCAACTCGCTTGATAAGAATATCATGACGCTCGAAGATCCGGTTGAGTACCATATTCCAATGATCCGTCAGTC
>CANNMN010000002.1 GCA_947505885.1 Rickettsiales bacterium | reverse complement strand
TCCCAGCGCGGCAACTTTCTTATCGCCAACCCAAATGCCAACCATGCCTTTTTTTAAACCAGCTTTGATGCCAAAATCGGCGAGAATTTTAATTACCCAGTTTTCTAAAAACTCGACAAACCTCGCCACATCTGGCGCCTCGGGCGCAAAGAATTTTTTTAAATCGAGCATTACGTAAATAATTTTCATGCCCGGGCAGTGGTAAGTATATTTCCCGCCGCGGTTAGTTTTAAAAATTGGAATATCGGTTTTGGCCAGCAAATCTGCATCCTGAGCGCTAACCCCTGCAGTGTAAACTGGATGGTGCTCTAAGATCCAAATTAACCCTGGCGAAGTTCCGGCAATAATTTCTTCAACGCGTTTTTGCATCAAATTTAGCGCATCTTCAAAATGCACTAGCTCTTTGCTGACGCGCCATTCAACATCGGAGAACATTTTTAAAATTAATTTTATGATCGGGAAATTACGCGGTTTTATTGATTCAATCTCTGATGACAAGTGCGTGATCGACGTTGCTGGCGTTGGTTACGTAGTTTTTTTGTCGCACAAAACTGCGTCATTTTTGCGCCAATTTCCGCGCGAAAAAGAGATTTCTCTAATCATTGAAACCCTTGTTAAAGAAGACGCCATCGAGCTTTACGGATTTTTTTCTGAAGTAGAAAAAATCTGGTTTTTAGAATTAACAAAAGTGCAAGGCGTTGGTGCAAAAATGGGCCAAAAAATTTTAAGCGCTTTGGCAATTGAAGATCTCGCGAAGGCTTTAATTTCTTCCGATATTAAAAGTTTTTCCCAAATTTCTGGCATCGGCCCAAAGCTTGCCAGTCGTTTAACCACAGAGTTAAAAGATAGTCCAAAAAAACTCGGAATTGAATATTCTGCTCCGCTAAATTCACAAAAAATTCCTGATAATCAAATCGCTTCCGACGCCCTTTCTGCCCTAGAAAATCTCGGATATAAAAAACATAATATTTTGCAGGTGATCAACTTTCTTCTCGAAGAAAATTCAAAAATTACTTTAGAAAATTTAATCACTTCGTCTTTACGTGAATTAAGTAAAAACAAATTCTAATGAACGAAAATCTTGCCCCCATCAAACTAGAAGAAGAGCGCAACGAGAATATTTTGCGCCCAAGTTTTTTGCGTGATTTTTTAGGTCAAGAAAAGCTCAAAGAAAATTTAGAAATCTTTATTCGTGCCGCAAAAAATCGCGGCGATGTTTTAGATCACGTTTTGTTTTACGGCCCTCCTGGCCTTGGCAAAACAACGCTCGCACAAATTGTTGCGCATGAAATGGGCGTTGGATTTAAGGGAACGGCAGGGCCGGTGATTTCAAAATCTGGAGATCTCGCAGCGCTTCTCACCAACTTGCAAGAAGGAGATATTTTTTTCATCGACGAGATTCATCGCATTAATAAAAATGTTGAAGAAGTTCTCTATTCGGCGATGGAAGATTTTAAGCTCGACATCATTATTGGCGAAGGCCCATCAGCACGGGCGATAAAAATTGATCTGCCGAAATTTACTTTAATTGGCGCAACAACGCGCATTGGCTTGATCGCAAATCCACTCAAAGATCGCTTCGGAATTCCGCTTAGAATTAATTTTTACAGCGATTCTGAGCTTCAACAAATTGTTTTGCGCGATGCAAAAATTTTAGAAATTGAAATTGATAAAAACGCCGCCGCAGAAATCGCCAAAAGATCACGCGGCACCCCGCGAATTGCAATTCGCCTGCTCAAGCGCGTGCGCGATTTTGCTTCGGCAGAAAATCAAAAATTAGTCACCCAAGAAATCGCCGACTTTTCTCTGGGTCGCTTAGAAATCGACGAAATTGGCCTCGATGCCTCAGACCGCCGTTACTTAAAATTCATCGCCGAAAATTATCGCGGCGGCCCAGTTGGAATAGACACCATCGCCTCGGCACTTTCGGAAGAAAGAGATTCAGTTGAAGACACAATCGAGCCATTTTTAATTCAAAAAGGCTTTGTTGAAAAAACGCCAAGAGGCCGCGTTTTAACCGAGATCGCGTTTAAACATTTGGGAATAGAATTTTAATTTATGTCTAAAACTGCGCCAACATTAAAAATACCAAATGAACCAAAAAGTGAGTTCATTTCACTTCCTTACAAAGCAGATTCCTCATCCCAAGTGGGCGCTAAGCCTTTTTATGACTTCATTTCCACAAAGAATAAGGCTCTAAAAGAAGTGCCGGTAGCATTAACTGGAACAATCACAGAAAGTGTCGGATGGTGGAAGATTGCTGGCGGAGGCATGAATGGTCTGATGACAGACTATTTGACAAAAATGGGAGATAATGTGTTGGGTCTGGCCAATGAAAAATTGAAAGAAGGGCCCCAAAAAAAAGACGGCGCTGAAAAAGCAATCGGCACTGTCCAATTGCTTGATCTTACTAAGATTAAGGGTTTTAAAGAAGATTCTCAAGTTCAGACCATTCTCTACTCTGTATCGCCTTCTTTAGGAAAAAATCAAGGGGCGGCAAAAGTGGCAATGAACGCTTTTGGAAAAAAGTTTAGAATTCAGCTTAGTGAGAAGAAAATTACAGAGTTGTGCCTGCCCTTATATTCTGGCGGCATTTACTCCGGTGGTCATTCACAGGAAAATATTGCCGAATGGTTGATGGAAGGTTGGCTTGCTGCCGAGAAAGAATCCCCAACTATGGGGAAGGTTAAGGTTTATCTTGGTCACTCGTGTTTAGTGGATGCTGTGAAAACGAAAGGGATGCAATGTGCAGAACATTTATCGTCTGCCACAACCTCCCCAGCTCTCTCTCGAGCGAAAAGCTCGCCCGTTGCTAAGGGAGGTTCTCCCGGCGCTACATTAACAAGCCCAGTATCGGAGGCTGGTCCTAAGATAGCTTCATCTCTTGCTGCCGTAGCTTCCGCCGAAGAAGATAAAGCTCAATGGATCCATAGTCGCAAATTAGTGACTGAAGCAAGGGATGAAGCTATTCAACCGGCTGAAGCTCTTAGGGAAGCTTTTCTTGAAAAAAAACTTACTGAAGGGCAAAAAGATATTATTGATCGGTTTCTTAGCTTTATGTTAGGTGAAAACCCGCGAGATGTTGCTGATAGCCTTGCTGATCAAGGGGGCGAAAATGAAGATGAATACGAGACCTATTCATTTCAGGAATCTAAGGTTCCGAAAACTGTGCTTGAAGGAGTCTTTTCCGATTACAGAGCAGAGTTAAATGTTGCTTTTGAAGAAAGTTTAAAAAAAAGATCTTTTGATGAGGGGTCATTTTCGCGCACAAAAAGTGCGAACAAATATCAAGTGAAGACTAATGAAGAGGGAGGTCAGCTTGAAATAGATTGTGGTTACGAATACGACATTCAAATTGACTTCCCTTCTTTCTTAGGTGATCTTCAAAGAACCAAGCCATTCATTGGTTTTACGAAGATTACAGAAGATGAATCTGATTCAACGGCTCAATTACTTGCAACCAATGCAATTCAAGGATGGTATTTAAGAGGCGATGATGATAAGCCAAATAGTATAGAGGAGCTGCATACTAAAAATAAAAAAGCCTATTTGATTATCAACGAAGCGGCTCACTGGTTAAGTGTAGAGATCATCTTTAAAAAAAACGTTTCAGGAGAAAATGAAGTCGAGGTTAATTACTCTAACCCAAGTGGCGGTAAGGAATCTGGCTGCTCAGAGTTAGCAACAAGTCTTATAAAAAAAATAGCTGGTTGCTTGCAGATCGCTGTCGAAAAAGGAATTATTGAAACTGTTAACTTGAATCTTTTAGGCGAGGAAGGTTTTGACAATAGTATTGACAGGACTGTTGATGCTATAATTAGAGAGAATGGTGCTGTAGAAGCTAAAAATGTACAAATCAGAGAAAAACATTTATTAGAACAGGCAACCGCCACGGGATGTGGCCCCACCGCCAAAGCCAATCTAGCATTGTTGATGGGTGATAAGGTTAGAATTGGTAAAGTTGAGATATTGCAAAGTGATATTAACGAACAGGGCATGAAGCTGTTACCAGAAGACGAACTGCGCTTACGCCTTCAAGATTATTATGATATTCTTAAATCTTATAGTGCATCAACAGCAGGCGCTGCGTGCGGCGTTGAAATAGCCAATCTAGAATTACTCGGAAATTTATCTGTTATAAAAGATTACTTGCTTCCAGTTGGCGCTGTAGCAGCTGTGAGAAGTGGGGTTGCTGCTACTACCAAAACGAAAGCAAGAGCTGCAGCCGAAGAGGATCATGTGGCAAAAGCCGCCGCCGAAGAAGCCGAGAAAATCGAAGAACAAAGATACCAAGAAGCTCTTCTTGGAGATGAATTTTACAAAGAACTAACGAGACCGTTGGGGGATGATGAGATTGCAGATGGCACTCTAAAGCTAGCAGATGATCTTGTGCGCCTCTATCAACAAATCGAAGCTGTAAAAAAGCTGCCGCTGGCTGAGATAGCTAACACGCCATTGTGGCTAAAGAGATCGCAGCCAGATAGATTCAAGAATGATGAATTCATTGGCGAGGATGTTCAGGCTTATTACCAATATTTATTCACCACAAAATATCCTAAAGCTGATGGATTTGCTGATTATGGAGCAGTCGGAATTGTAAGAGGGGCCAATCTTCTTGCTGATAAAATGGCTGAAACAATCAGAAAAAACAGATGGGGGTTTTATTCTTATTCGACTGGCGGTCATTGGGTTTTAATTGTTGTGTCTCCAGATAAACAAGTGACCTACCTGAATTCGATGGGGAGAGGTGGAATTGAAATTAATTCAATTATTCAAGCCGATATTAATAGTGCCTTTAAACTTACCCATCATCAGCAATTTGGCAAAACTCATTCTTACGGTTTGAACACGCAGGTCGGCGTGCAATGCGGGCTGCACTCTGTTTTGGCCGCAGAAGAGATTTTAAAAGCATTAGTAGGATCGAAACAAAATGTAGATGGAAGTTCAGGTTTTTCAATGGGAGATGTTTTAGCAAAATGCCGAAACTCTGAAGACCCAATGCACAAAAAACCAACTGCGCAAGAAATCCTAACTGTTAGATGGAAGGCCTCTTCAGAGCAGTTCAAAAATCAGCGCGAAAATGCTTATCAGAGAGTGATTGCGACAAAAGAGAAATTGCTTGAAGTTGAGCTTTTGTCGGATACACACAATGCAAAACGAGGGCTAATAAATGGATTGCTGGTGTATAGCGGTGGAGATTTTACCGCAAGCCAGGTGGCAAAAATTTGTGGAGTCAAACTTTCTCAAGAATGGAAAGCAGTTGCCGAAGAAATAGAGGCGCTAAAAACTGCTAAAGAAGCTTGGGGGAAAGAAGAGATGGTAGCGGCGGCGCCCAAACCTCGAGCGCATCCAGGAATGGGAGGAATAGAAGGAAGAGGAGGAGCCCCCCGACCCAAACCCCGAGCCTCAGCAGCCAAAGAAAAAGAAGCTTTTTCTCAGAAAATAGTTACAGCTTATCAAGTAAAAGCGGCCAAATTGGTCACAGAATCGTCCGAACAATCGGTAGATGGAATTATGGGATCGTTAGAGATGACTCGTCTTCTTGAGAATTTTAGGGAAGCTAATCCTTTTAAAGAAGGGGATCGTAGAGATGAGAAATTTCTTGAGACAGCCAGTGAAGCAGCAGTCAGAAGATTAATATCTGAAGAGCTCGGAAAGAAGGAAGAAAAGAAAACTGCTGATTCAGAAAATTTAGAAGCACTCAAGCGAAATTGTAATGAAGCGCGCATTTTTATGGAAATAGAGGAAGTCGCAGACTTCAGCTCAATGACAAAGGAAGATATTGTGCGGGATACGCTGACTAATTATCAAAAATTCCTTCGCAATGCGACGGCCGAAAGAAAAGAATTAATCATTGGCAAGATTTTTGATCAAAAAGAATATCGAGATCACGAGATTGGCTCGCGGATAATAACTGATATATTTCAGGACAGGGGCTCCGGCATCGAGATCGAGATCGAAGGAATGAAGATAAAAGGTAACGACAAGACGATTGTGCTAAATTTAAAAGACAGTCAAAGCGGCGAGGATATAAAGATGATGTTCGATGTGAATGAGAACAAATTTCTCAAAATAGATAAGAATCCTTCTCCCGGCAAGTCTGAGGTGAAAATTGTGTCTAAAGAATTCAGAAAAGAGCTAATGCAATATTATCTTAGCGGTCCAGCAAAAGAAGGCTTAATCGATCCTGAGGCTAGAAATAAAGCTAGAGATACTTACGAAGTGAAGGAAGGTGATGTAAGCAAAATTAGTACAGAAGCACTCGAAGTTTTAAATATTTACCGAGCAGTTCCAAGCACTTCCGTCGCTTTAAAATCGGTCTCTCATATCGTCGTCGGCGGCCGTTCCAAATCTCGTTAAGAATGAACAAAAAAATTCTCCTTGTAATCACTGGCTCGGTTGCGGCTTACAAGTCGATGGATTTGCTGCGCTTGCTGAAGAAAAAATCTCCCGGGGAAAAATTTCCTGGAAAAAAATCTTACGAAGTTACCTGCATTTTAACCGAATCGGCGCAGAAATTTATTACGCCGCTTTTGGTTTCGAGCCTGTCGGGAAATAAAACGCACACAGAAATTTTTTCGGACGAGGATGCAACAGGAATCTCTCACATTCAGCTCTCGCGCCAGGCAGACTTGATTGTTGTTGCGCCAGCGACAGCGGATTTTATTGCGAAATTGGCGAATGGTTACGCTTCAGATTTGGCTTCTTCGGTGATTCTTGCGGCGAATAAAAAAATTATTCTAGCGCCTGCAATGAATGAAAAAATGTGGGAGAATGCGCAGACGCAGAGAAATTTGCAGACTCTTGTTGAGTCAGGTGTGGCAATGGTTGATCCCGAGGTAGACATTCTTGCTTGTGGCGAACTTGGTGTTGGAAAAATGGCGGCGCCGGAAAAAATCTGTGAAAAAATTTGCGACTTTTTTGAAAATCAAAATCGCTTGAAGGGCCAGCGAATTCTGATTACAGGCGGATCCACGATCGAGCCAATCGACCCGGTTCGCTTCATTGGCAATCACTCTTCGGGCAAGCAAGCAATTGAAATTGCTAAAGTTCTAAACGAGATGGGAGCAGATGTAACAATGATTGCAGGCAATATTCGTGAGACAATTTTTCTGCCGAAAGAAAAAATAATTCGCGTAAAAACTGCAGAAGAAATGTTTGAAGCGGTGAAGAGCAATCTTGCAAAAACCCAAGTATTTATTGGCTGCGCAGCAGTTGCCGATTTCAAAGTAAAAAGTTTCTCGGCTCAGAAAATTAAAAAAAATTCAGAAAAAAATCTGACAATCGAGCTCGAAAAAAATCCGGATATTTTGGAGTTTGTTGGCAATTCTAAGAAACGCCCTGAGCTAGTAATTGGATTTGCTGCCGAGAGTTCGAATCTCGAGAAATACGCGCGTGAAAAATTGAAAAAGAAGAACTGTGATTTGATTGTCGCCAACGACATTGAGTCGGGAGAAATTTTTGGTTCTGGCGAGACAAAGGCGATGTTTGTCAGTAAAAATAAAAGCGAAGATTTGGGGAAAATTTCTAAGTCTGAATTAGCAAAATTGCTCGCAGAAAAGATTTTGAGCACGGTGCTCAAAATTACATTTTAGCTAGGATTCGCAAGGGTTTGGCTTTTTAAAAAGTGAATTTTGGAATGCTCAACGGATTAATCTTTTCGCCGGTTGAGCGAAGTCGAAACCAAGAAAAGATTTGCGCTTAACTTTCTAGGTTTCGACTTCGCTCAACCAGCGAAAGTTTTACTTAAGTGAGTAATTCTTTTGAATTGAAAACAAACCCGAACCCGAACCAATGCAAAATAACGACTGGCAAAATTACATTTTAGCTACGATTGGCGGGGGTTTGGCTTTTTAAATTGGCGGAGATTTAGCTTTTTAAAAAGATGAATTTTGAAATGTTCGGCAAAATGCGCAGTAAATTAATCTTTCTGCGCGCTCAACAGATTAATCTTTTCGCATGCTCAACGGATTAATCTTTTCGCTGGTTGAGCGAAGTCGAAACCAAGAAAAGATTTGCGCCTAACTTTCTAGGTTTCGACTTCGCTCAACCGGCGAAAGTTTTACTTAAACGAGTAATTCTTTTGAATTGAAAACAAACCCAGGCACAAACCCAGGCACAAACACAAACTCAAACCAATGCAAAATAACGACTGGCAAAATTTTATTTACTTCGCGCTGATCTTGGTTCTGCTTATCAGCAGCGTGGCTTCGCGACGTGATTTAGATTTTAGAAAAGTTCTAAAATATCTCGCGGCTTGGGCGGGAATTGGGTTTGTTGTTATTGCGCTTTACTCTTACCGTTTCGAATTTTCTGATTTTAAAAATCGAATTTTAGGCGAGGTAAATCCTTCGCGGGCGCAGGTTAGAGATTCTGGAGAGTTGGTGATTAATCTCTCGCAAGACGGGCATTTTTATTTGAATGTGAAGATTAACAACGTTCCAGTTCGCTTCATGATTGACACGGGCGCAAGTGATATTGTTTTGAATCTCGACGAGGCGAAGAGGGTTGGAATCGATGTGAAGAAATTGCGCTTCGACAGAACTTACCAAACCGCTAACGGCAAGTCTTTCGGGGCGATGGTTGTGTTGGATGAAATTGCAGTTGCTGACGTGATTTTTCGTAAGGTTTCTGCCTCGGTGAATAGCGCAGAAATGGGAACATCTTTACTCGGAATGAGATTCTTGCGTCAGTTTAAAAAATATGAATTTTACCAAGACAGATTGGTGTTAACTATTTAGTCGCCAACCTTTTGTTGTTGAATACGCAGAGCAATCCATCAGAGAGACGAAGGGTGAATTGCATAGTTACCGTAGGCACGATAACGTAACCGTCGCGAATGACGTAGGTTAAAGCTCGTTCCATTCCGAAAGAATCTACTACGCTGATTGTTGGAATTACTAAGTTGTCATTGGCGAATTGGAAACTCGTTTCAGAGCCGTTATCGTAAATCTTCACTGGCATGATATTGTCGGATTTTCCGGCGAGACTGTAGTCAAAATTTAGATCGGAACCTTCGGGATTTCTCGCGATTATTCCCGGAAGATCTTCGCCAACATTAACAGGGATGTTCGGGGTCGGCATTCTTGGCATCGCCAATGGCGGAGAGCCTGGAATGTTTGGAGCCTGCGGAAGAGCTGGAACGGGTCTTGCCGCAATATTTGGAACGGCTAATTGCGGCGGAATTGGCAAAGGTTGGCCAATTTGTGGGTAGAAAAATCTTACTGTATAAACCAAATCTTCATCAGCTTTGCCGCTGAATTCATCCGAGCGAATGTCGAAATGGTAAGTGCGTTTGTTGCTGATGATTGTCATGTTTGTGTGCGCGGCGATTTCGAGTGGGCGCACAAAAAGCCTGTGTCCGGCAGGGGTTAAGCGCCAAGCAAATGCCTCGCCAATCGAGATCATTTCAATTTCTTCGTCGTCAGAAAATTCGATGAAGGATTGGTAATTGTAGTAGAACTTTAATTCGTAAACTTCGTTTGGATTATAGACGAGAGTGCGGATGCGTGAATCGGTAGTGATTGGGGTTTGTGCTTGAGCGAGCGAGGAAAAGAAAAAGCAAAAAACCAAACTATCCCGAAAAAATTTTTTCATGCTTAGTAAGAAAATACTTCCTCCGCGATCGTGTATCTATTGACCTGAAAGCCGAGAGGATTGATGAGTCTTTCTTCCATTGTTAAGTTCATTTCTGGAGAGAAGTAGAAGCTCATGGTGATAATTTCGTCTTTTGTTTCAACGGTGGATTCTTTTTTGGTGATTTGTCGAGCAAGACGGATTTGCACGGTGTTGTTGTCGAGTGGCTGCACTGATTTTATTCTAACATCAATTTGTGAATCAGCGCCGAGAACTCTGGCGTTAATGCGATTGCGGTAGTCGCCGTAAATTCCAGGAGTTGAGAAGAGGCGAACTTTTTCAATATCTTGTTTATAGGTTCTTGGATCGTAGCCGCTTGCGGTGTGGATAAATTGGTTAATAAAATATTTACGAACCATCTGATCGCCGGTGAAATTTTCCGAGGTTAACTGATTAACAATCGTAGCGACTCCGTTCTTTTGTTCGACCTCGATAACGTAAGGCTCAATTGATTTTGACGACATTACATTTTTCACAAAAATCACCGCGATGGCGACAGAAAACATCGAAACCAAGGTGAAGAGGAGCAAAATATTTCTTTGCACCATCACGATTTGGTAGCGATTCGAGTACCAACTTTTTATTTTGAGTTTTGTTTTCTTGCTGTCTGACATTACTTGAAAATACAGGGCGCTTAGCCTGCCTGTGAAAAAAAATTTGCGCGAACCTAAGATGGCTTGATTAATATTCAAGCCGTCTTAAGCAGCGCGTAGAATCGCAATCCGCGCGGCTCCAGACAATGATTCAACAATGAATTTTACTTACTCAAACATCCCCCTTTCACAGAGAATCGAGCAGCTGAATTGGTCGCTAATTTCACTGATCATAGCACTCGCCTTCACTGGATTTCTAATGCTTTACTCTGCTGGCGGAGGCTCTTTTTATCCGTGGCTAATCAGGCAACTAACCTTCTTCTGCATCTTTTTCCCACTGATGATTTTTATCGCTGTGACAGATATCAGAGTTTGGTTTAGAGCATCGTATTTTTTTTACGCGATCGCGCTGACGATGATAATTATCGTCGACATAATGGGGCACAGCGCCATGGGAGCAACCAGATGGTTTCGTATTGGGTCGCTAACAATTCAGCCATCAGAAATTATGAAAGTGTGTTTGGTGCTCGCGCTTGCTCGCTATTTCTACAACATCGAAGCAAAAAATATTGGCAGCGTAAAATTCGTAATAATGCCCTTGTTGATGATTGCACTTCCGGCAGTTTTTATTTTTCACCAGCCGGATTTAGGCACGGCAATGATTCTAATTTTAGTTGGCGTCTCAGTTTTGTTTTTGGCTGGAGTAAAAATTTGGAAGTTCGTTTTGGTCGGCGTTTCAGCTCTAACTTTTTTGCCAGTTGCTTGGAATTTTTTGCTCTACGACTACCAGAAAAAACGTATTTTGACTTTTTTAAACCCCAATGAAGATCCTCTCGGCAGTGGCTATAACATCATCCAATCTAAGATCGCGATTGGCTCTGGCGGCATGTTTGGCAAGGGTTATTTGGAAGGCACGCAAGGCCAATTAAATTTTTTACCAGAGAAGCAAACCGATTTTATTTTCACGATGCTCTCTGAAGAGTTGGGATTCGCCGGCAGCATTTTTACAATCGCGATTTATTGCGCGATTATCTTCATCTGCTCTAGAATCGCGATGAAAAGCAAGCATCAATTTGGGCGTTTAGTAACAGTTGGCGTAGCGAATATTTTTTTCATTCACATGTTCATCAATATGGGAATGGTAACGGGAGTTCTTCCGGTTGTAGGCGCTCCACTTCCCTTCGTTTCTTATGGTGGCACAATTATGGCTTCGATGATGATCGGATTTGGCTTGGTGCTCAATGCTGATTTATATCACTCAGCCTCCTTGAGTAGTAGGGCGTAAGTTTTTCTTCCGCCTCTCTTATTTGTCGCGCTGTCTAATAGGTGACTCACTTTTGCATAGACCTCGATCCATTCGAAGGGCTTAAAGATTAGAGGGTGATCAGATTGAAGATATTGCTCTTTTTGGATGGGATGAATCTTAAGAGATATGCGCGCTATTTTTGTGATCTGTGCGGGGTCAGTTCTTTTACAAAAAGTAAGGAAATTTTAACTCAACTTCGGTTCCTTTATTCAATTTCGACCTAATTTCGATTCTGCCTTTTTGCAGCTCAACCAACTTTTTAGTAATAACCAAACCCAGCCCAAATGAATCAACTTTTCCTGAGTTTGAATTTTCAAATGTTTGATATTTTTCAAAAGCGCAAGCGACCTGTTCTGGCTTCATCCCAAAGCCTTGATCCACAATAACAATTTGTAAAAAATTAGCGAAAGGATCTTCGGGCGCGACGCCCTCAACTATGCTGAATTGTTTTGCTTCAATCCTTATCTCGGTATTTTCTGGACTGTATTTAATCGCGTTGGAGATCAAATTGACCAAGATTTGTTTCAGTCTTCTGGCGTCAAGATTTATGGGCTTTATTGCTGCTGCAACCTCGCTTTTTATCTGAATGTGGCACTTGAGTGCGTAGCCGTGGTTAAGTCGCACAGACCTTTTAATAATTTCTGTGACATCAATTTCTTTACTTAGATCAACAGAAAAATTTCCCGACTTCAGCGAGTCAACATCAAGTAAATCGCAGATCAGCTCATTCATATCCTGAGCTGCGCGATTAATCTCTTTGATACAATCAATGCATTCTGCAGCGGCGAGGGGATTTCTAATGTCGCTCTGCAAAATTTCCGAAAAAGAAAAGACAGCGTTTAGCGGAGTTCTTAACTCGTGAATGACGGAACTAATGAAGTCAGAGCCTGATTGGTTTGATGAAGCTTGGCGGCGGTGAAAAAAATTCAAAAACAATGAGAAAAGCGAGTGATGATAAGATGAATGCTTCATGTGCCAAAATGGCCAAAGAATAAAAAATCAAAAAATTATTCAGGCAAAAAGATTGATCTGGGAGAAGAAGGCAAATTAGTTGTAATCATCAAACCAGTGATCTGATAAATAAAACTTATATGCCGCTTAAACAGTTTTATTACAAACGTAATCGCATCCAGCAATTGAAGGGTTTTTATTACTCGGTGCAAACTGGCAGCATCTCAGGTGCGGCAAAGAAAATGGGGCTAACTCAAGCGGCGGTTACATTGCAAATTCAATCGCTAGAAAGAGATCTTCAGATAAAGGTTTTTGCGCGAGAAGGACAAAAAATAAAACTAACTGAATCGGGCAAAACTCTTTATTCTCAGGCAATTTTTTTCATCCATGGAATCGATGATTTGTTTGAGAGCTTTATCAAATTTACTAAAGACAAAGAGCTAAACGTAATTGATGTCGCGTCCAATTATGCCGGGATCTCGTACATATTGCCAAAATACATAAAAAAATTCAAAATCACTCACCGCAACGTAAAATTTAAAATAAGAAATTTATCTAAAAGCGAATGTATATCGCGACTTTTGAATGACGAGATCGACATGTTTATTTATCCCATGATTCACGATGAAATTCCGGATGAATTAGATTTTTTTTCGATCGTAAAATATCAACCAATCTTGCTGACTAGAAAAGACCACCCTTTGGCGAAGAAGAAGCAGGTTTCTCTATCGGATATCGCGAAATATGACCTGGTTCGCATTGATCCAAAACTGATTACGCTTCCGGCTTTTGAAGAGCTATTGAAGGCCCATGAAATTCGAAGCTCTATTGAGTTTGAAATGTCGGATTGGGAGATTTTAAAAAAATTTGTTAAAGCCGATATCGGCGTTGCAATGATTTCAAACATCGTACTTGAGGGCGAGAAAGATTCTGGATTTTCGGAGAGGGTTTTAACTGATTATTTTCCTGAAATAAATTATGGGGTTTTAGTCAAAAAAGGAAAAACTCTCGAAGGATTATCAAAAGAATTTTTTAATCTTCTCACTAAGACAAAAATGCTCGCCGCTCAAGCTAAGAGCTTGGTAATAAGATCTGTTTAATTGACTAATATCGATTTACTGCGGAGGCGGGTTTTATAAAAATTACCGATTTGCCCTTGGTAAGATGGCAACATTTTTAAAGGTTAACCCAAAATAAATATTCAATGCGCCGCTTAATAGCCAATCCAAAAATAAATCCCGCGCTGAAAACTTTGCTCAATCATGTGCGTCCGGGTTTTGCCAATATTCATGCGAGAAATTTATCATCTTCTTCTGGCGATCGTCCGCTAAGAGGATTAGTGAGCCCAGAGGATTCAGTAGATAATGACTAATCCTGACGTAATAGCATCAATAGCCGCCTTCTTCACCATGATTGGTTACGTTCCACAGGCCATCAAAACAATTAAAACTAGAGATACCAAAGGGATCTCTTTTTGGATGTATTTTTTCTCAATTGTAGGGGTAATTTTTTGGTTAATTTTTGGCTTCATGATCAATAATGAGCCAATAATTTTTAAGAATATTGCCGTGATCATTCTTGGTGGAATCGTTCTGTGGATTAAAGTCAGAAATATTTTTAAGAATGAGGAAGAGGGCTTTGCAAAAACAAAGTTTTTAAAAAAAATTAAAGCATTTTTTAGCTAGAAAATTCGCCTCAGAACAAAAATAAGAAGCTACTCACTCTCTTCACTCACCACAAATTCTTCTAACATTTTCATCTCTGCAGATTTTTTTCCTTCTAGTCCAAGCTCTGAAATATTTTTCCCCAGTGCTGTTGCGCGATTAAGATTTTTTGCTAGTTTATTATAGCCGATCAGCGCTTTATTCATCGATCTTCCTAGTTCACTCGATTCCTTCACAATCATCACCAAAGCATCCAAAAGTTTGCGCATTTCTACTTTTAGAATTTCGATATTTTTCTCCTGCTTCACCCGATCAACGACGAATTTTACGTTGGATAAAAGATGCATCAAAACCACGGGAGTTGCCACAATTATTCCGGCCTCAAAGGCGTTTTGTTCGAAGGTGCTGTCGGCTTTTTTTAGCACCTCAAGCATTTGTTCAGTTTGCAAAAACATCACCAGAAAAATTTTGTAATCGGATGAATTTTTGGTGCGTAATTCTTCGAAAAGAAAATTGGCGTAATCCTTGCGCTTCAAGTCTTCGAGATGTCTGCGGAATTTGGTTTTAATTTTTCCTAAAATCTCTTTTTTCTCCTCATCATTTTGCGCTTCAGCGAGTTCTAAAAAATGCGGAGATGACTTGCTGTCGATTACGATAATCTGATTGTCAGGCAAAAATAAAATTGCGTCAGGACGCTTTGCTTCAGAGCCTAAATTCGAACCAAAATGCGACTGCAAAATATAATCGCCAACCGAAGTGAGCGTTTCTTTTTCGAGAAGATTCGAGCTCTTCAAAATATTTTCCAAAGTGATTTCAGCCGTGCGTCCAGCGCCTCCAGGACTTAGTAAGGCATTTTTAGTTTTGTTAATTTCAGCGGAGGATTTTTTTACCTCTTCATCAAGAGCGTGAAGTTTTGCGGTTACGCTTTCAAAAGTTTTAAATAAATTTTCGCTAAAAATATTTTGCTGTTCGTTGTTTTTATTCATCAAATTTTCTGAGAGCTGCAGCAATTCTTTTTCTTTTTCGTTGCGTAAGAAATTTATTTCATTTTCTGCGCGATCAAGCTGACCGCGGGTTAGCGAAAATTTCTGCTTTTCCTGCGCTAAAAAATAAAGACAGATGAAAAGAGCGAGAGAGGAGATAAGAGCTAGAGCTGTCAACATTGTATTTCGAAAATCGGTTACTAGGTTTTGGACGAATTTTATTTTCTTCAATCATGACGCAGCAAAAACAACCGCAACCACAAATTTTTCACGCTTTGCCTTTGCGCGACGTGGTGATTTTCCCGCAAATGACGACGACAATTTTAGTTGGTCGCGAAAAATCCGTGAACTCAATTGAAGATGCTCGGCGCTTAGGTTTACCAGTTTTGGCGGTGACACAAACCAATCCTGATCTTGACGAGTTTGACGAGAAAAATATTCACCGCACCGGCACTTTGTGCAGCATCGTTGAAGCTATCCGCACATCCGACGGAACTTTCAAAGTTATTCTGCAAGGATTGGTGCGTGCGCGCATTGGAAAAATCATTAGCACTGAAAAATTCTTTACTTGTGAAGCTGATATTGTTCTCGAACAAAAAACTATTGCCGACACAAATGAAACTCTTGGATTGATCAAGGCCTGCATCGATAATTTCGCCAAATATGCAGCTTACAACAAGCGCATCACCCCAGAAATTCTAGCTTCGGTTGCGAAGTTGCGCGCGCCGCATGAAGTAATTTACATGATCGCCACTTACGTCAGTGGCTCACTTGCTAATAAACAAAAAGTTCTCGACGAAGATAACATCGAGCAGAAATTTTTTAAATTGCTCGAAATCATAAAATCAGAAATCGAGATCGGGCAAGCTGAAGAGCGCATCAATAAGTCGGTTCAAGAAAAATTTACCAAGCATCAAAAAGAAGTTTATCTGCATGAGCAGATGAAAAATATTAAGAAAGAACTTGGACAAGATGAAGAGGCTGAAACCAAGGAGATCAAAGAGAAATTGGCTCGTCTAAAATTGCCAAAAGAAGCGCGAAAAAAATGTGACAGTGAGTTGAATAAGCTCGAAAAAATGAATCCATTTTCTTCGGAATCTGGCGTGGTTCGCAATTATCTTGAATGGATTTGCGCGTTGCCTTGGACAAGAAGAAGCAAGCTCGGAGTAGATCTGGCCCGCGCTAAGAAAATTTTAGACAAACATCATTACGGCTTAGAAAAAGTGAAAGAGCGCATCATCGAATTCATCGCGGTGCAAATGAAGACGAAAGATTCTAAGGGTCCGATCCTTTGTCTCGTAGGCGCGCCTGGCGTCGGTAAAACTTCGCTCGCTAAATCAATCGCTGAAAGCTTGGGGAGAAAATATGTGAAAGTTTCACTCGGAGGAGTGCGCGATGAATCTGAAATTCGTGGTCACCGACGTACTTACATTGGCTCTATGCCTGGGCGCATCATTCAATCGATGCGCAAGGCAGAAAGAGTGAATCCGCTAATGTTGCTTGATGAAGTCGATAAAATGTCGCACGATTTTCGTGGCGATCCTGCTTCGGCATTGCTTGAGGTGCTTGATCCCGAGCAGAATTGTAATTTTTCTGACCATTATCTTGAGGTCGATTATGATTTGTCGAAAGTGATGTTTGTTGCTACGGCCAACAGTCTTGCAACAATTCCTATCCCGCTGCGCGACCGCATGGAGATAATCCAACTCTCGGGCTATACTGAAAATGAGAAGCTGCATATCGCCAAGCAGCATTTGCTCTCAAGACAGCGCAAAGATAACGGATTAAATGCTAATGAATTTTCAATTTCTGATGAGGCGATTTTGACTTTGATTCGTCGTTACACCTTCGAAGCAGGCGTGCGTAATTTGAGTCGTGAGATCGCGAATTTAGCGCGCAAAACGGCGAAGGTGATTGTGACCAAAGAGGCAGAAGCTTTACACATTACCAAAGAGAATTTGCGCAAATATGCCGGCGTTGAAAAGAAGCATTTTGGCATCGCGCGTGAGCATGATTTGATTGGTATAACGACCGGCCTTGCTTATACCGAATATGGCGGAGATTTGCTCGATATTGAAGCGTTGAAATTTGAAGGTAGCGGCAAAATTCAAGTTACCGGCAGGCTTGGTGAAGTGATGAAAGAATCAGCGCAGGCGGCACTTAGTTACGCAAGATCAATTGCTAAACAATTTAAAATTGACGCTAAGCAATTCAATAAATTCGATTTCCACATTCACGTTCCTGAAGGCGCAACACCAAAGGACGGACCTTCAGCTGGCGTGGCTTTGTGCGTTTCTTTGGTTTCTGTTTTAAGTGAAAGACCAGTTCGCAAAGATATTGCGATGACTGGTGAAATTACGCTCTCGGGAAAAGTTTTAGAAATCGGTGGCTTGAAAGAAAAATTGCTCGCAGCGCTACGTGGTCAAATCAAGACTGTCTTGATTCCGCAGGCTAACGAGAAAGATCTTGAAGATATGCCAAAAGAAGTTTTGGACAGTCTAGAAATTAAGCCGATTGCACATATTAGCGAAGCTCTCGAAGAGTGTTTGAAGGCTCCGAAAGTTCATCGTCGCAAGAAAAATGTCTAAGCAGATTCACATCAATTTGAAATCAGATTATTGGCTAGAAAGTGCGGAGCTTGCAAGAATGAGGGTCGAAGTTAGAGTGAGCAAGGGCGGACACAATATTGAGTCAGAAGTAATCGAACGCAGATTTAAAAGGGGTTTAGATAATTTAAAAACCTATCTCGATATTGTTGATGCCGCTTCGATTTATGAAGCAAGCGGTCACGACCTCGTAGAAATTGTCACAAAAAGTGATGGCCAGCTCACAATTCTTAACGAGAAATTATGGAAGGAAATTTATGGGCAGTAACGAAATTCTAAAAAGAACCGAAGAGGGGATGAGGGAGGGGCACAAGGTTTTGATTCGCGAAATAGTTCGTGATTTGGAAGAGAAAGGAATCGCTCCTGCCTGGTCAATTGATGGAAAAATAAGAAAATTGCGAGTCGCTCATGAAAGCGAAATGGAAGATTTCGATCAGGAATTAAAGCAACACGGGTTAAATAAGTCTGATTTTTGTCTACTTGAAGACGATACCACCAAAACTAATATCTCGGGTTCTTGCCCAAGAACAGGAAAAATTATTTTAATTCATAAAAAATCTGCCAAAGTAAGAACCTACAATGCCGATAAAAAAGACAGTCACTGGGTTTCTGACTTTCATCTCGATCTAAAAAATAAGCTCTTCGGCTAACATCTCTTCATATGCAAAATAACAATAACAAAAACACGCTTTTGGCGGTAACTCTTTCTGTCGTAATTTTACTAGGCTGGACTTGGCTTTACGAGAAGCCGCGCATCGAGCAAAAAGAAGCGGCACAGAAAAAGATTAGAGAGATTCAAGTGGCCGAAAGCAAAGCTCCGGCATTAGCAAGCAAGAATCTTCAAGAAGCGATTGTAGCGACAAAAAGTCGCGATGAGTCGCTCGCTGAAAGTAAAAATTTACGCGTTAAAATTTCTAACGAATTTCTGCACGGATCTGTGTCGCTCAAGGGCGCGCGCTTTGACGACCTGACTCTCGCCAAATATTTTGAAACCACGGAACATAAAAAAGAGGTCGCACTTTTTGCGCCAGCAGAAAGTAAAGAAAGATACTTTGCTGATTTCGGCTGGATCAGCTCAAACGCTGGCTTAGAACTGCCTAACCCCGATACAATTTGGAAGAGCAGCGGGGCAAAATTAACTCCAGAAAACCCAGTTACACTTTCATGGAAGAGTAAGCAGGGCGTCGAATTTTTTATTAATTTAACACTCGACGAGAATTACATGTTCTCGGTTACGCAGTCGGTTAAAAATAACTCCAAACAAGAAGTAACCATTGCCAGCTATGGTCGCATCAATCGCGCTTTGAACAGCTCTAGAGACCCAAATTTTATTTTACACGAAGGCATGATTGGCGCCTTTGGCGGAGTTTTGCAGGAGGTGAATTATAAAAAAATGCTCAAGGAAAAGAAGATCGAATTCCAAGATTCTGGAGAGGATGGAAGTTGGCTTGGTATCACTGATAAATATTGGCTAAGTGCCATGGTGCCAGACAGGGCAATGTCTTATGGTGCTAGCTTTTCGCATAACGTGAGAAATCAGCGAACGTTTTTTGATTCAGAATTTATCGGTCAAGAATTTCAAATCGCTGCTGGCGATGAATTAAATTTTACTCACCATCTTTTTGCAGGAGCAAAGAAGGTCAGGCTTCTCGACCAATATGCGAAAGATTTTGATCTCAAACTTTTTGATCGCGCTGTGGATTTCGGCTGGTTTTATTTTCTCACCAAGCCGTTCTTTTTTATCATTGAATTTCTCAGTAAATTCTTAGGAAATTTTGGTTTAGCGATTTTAGCGATGACGGTTTTAGTCAAGCTGGCTCTATTCCCAATGGCCAATAAATCTTATGCCGCGATTGCAAAAATTAAAAAATTGCAGCCGAAAATCGAAGCCCTGCGCGTAAAAAATAAAGGCGACAAACTTGCGATTCACCGCGAAATGATGGAGCTCTACAAAAAAGAAAAAGTTAATCCGGCATCAGGTTGTTTACCTGTCTTGATTCAAATTCCGGTTTTCTTCGCACTTTACAAAGTATTGTTCGTAACTCTCGATATGCGTCAGGCTTCTTTCTACGGCTGGATTCATGATCTCTCTGCGCCAGATCCAACTTCAGTTTTTAATCTGTTTGGCTTGTTGCCTTTCGAGGTTTCTGGCCCTCTCGTCATAGGTGTTTGGCCAATTTTGATGGGTATCACGATGATCCTTCAGCAAAAACTTAGCCCTGCCTCGACAGATCCAACTCAAACAATGATTCTGAAGTGGATGCCATACGTTCTAACTTTTGTCCTAGCTGCATTCCCTGCAGGTTTGGTGATTTATTGGACATGGAGTAATGCGCTTTCGATTTTGCAGCAATGGGTAATTATGAAGAGGGTGAAGTAGGTCGGTTTAAGTCTGCTAAATTTATTGATCTTCGGCAAAAAAAAGGGCCCCAAGATCAATTTGTTCGTGATCTTGGCGCAAGATTAGAGTGATTTAATTCTTTCAAAAGCAGCGCTCAGATCAGCAATTAAATCAGCGGGATTTTCTAAACCGATCGACACGCGCACCAAGCCTTCTGAAATCCCGAGTTCTTCGCGTAGATCAATAGCAATTCCAGAATGCGTAGTTGAAGCTGGATGACAGATGAGAGACTCTGTGCCGCCCAAACTCACCGCAGATTTAAAAATTTGTAACGTATTGATGAAGGCAAAGGCCTCTTTTCTTCCCCCGTTAAGCGTAAAAGCGAAAGTGCTACCAAAGCCCGTGCATTGTTTTGCGAGAGCCTCTTGATAAGATTTATTTTCGATAAATTTCGGATGGAAAATTTTGATTTGTGGAAAAGTTTCTTTCATCCAATCAGCAACTTCTTCCGCTGATTTAGTGGCGCGCTCCATGCGTAAAAATAATGTTTCGAGTGAGCGACCAATCATCCAAGAAGAGTGCGGATCTAGGTGTGATCCAAAAGCGCTGCGAGTGCGACGAATCTTTTCCATCGGCGCTTTTTTGCCAATTACCGCTCCGGCCACTAAATCACTGTGTCCACCGACATATTTAGTAAGAGAGTAGCAAGATAGATCGATTCCGTGTTGCAATGGTTTTTGGAAAACTGGTCCAAGCAAAGTATTGTCGCAAATACTAATCGGCCTGTATCCGTACTGACTTTCGAATTTATCGAGAGCGTTTTTTACTTTCTCAAAATCAACAAAAGCGTTGGTTGGATTGCAAGGCGTTTCGATAAATAAAATGCCGACGCGACCAATCCGGGCCCCTTTCGCCAAGCCTTCCCAAATCGAGGATTGATCAAGGCCTTTTCTAAATTCTACCGATTGCACACCCCATGTTTTTAAGGCGCCGCGAATAAGAGTTTCGGTGCCGCCGTAAAGTGGCGAAGAATGCACGATCACATCGGAAGGCTTAAGCAAAGCCAGAAAGGCGGTGGAAATAGCGGCCATGCCACTTGCAAAGATGTTGCAGCTTTCTCCGCCTTCTAAAAGAGCGATGCGATTTTCGATAATTTCTAAATTCGGATGATTGAAGCGACTGTAAATCAATCCTCCGGAATAGCCTTCTGGCATCGGTTTTCGACCAGACGTAACGTCAAAAAATTCCGCACCTTCTTCGGCAGTTTTGAAAGCAAAAGTTGAGGTTAAGAAAACTGGCGGCTTCACCGCGCCTTCAGACAAGAAAGGGTCGTAGCCGTAAGACATCATCTGTGTTTCCGGATGAATTTGATGTTTGTCGATGTGTGTTTTTTTGTAATTATTGCTCATGGTTATTTTG
>CANNMN010000001.1 GCA_947505885.1 Rickettsiales bacterium | reverse complement strand
GACTTGCTCATTTTTTTTGTTCCATCTTGTAGAGACATGATGCGCTTGACTCCGGACACAATCATCGGATCAGGTAGCTTAAAATATTCACAAGCAAAACGACGATTAAATGCGCCAGCAATGTCGCGAGTTAATTCGAGATGTTGTTTTTGATCTTCGCCAACTGGAACTAAATCTGCTTTGTAGAGAAGGATGTCGGCAGACATTAGGACTGGGTAGGAGTAGAGGCCGAGATTGGCATTTTCATCAGAAATAACCTGACTTACTTCGCTTGCACCTTTCCTGGCGGTTTTATCCTTAAACTGCGTCATCCGATTCAGCCAACCCATTGGCGTCAGAGTGCCAAGAACCCAGGCCAATTCAGCATGTTCAGCCACTTCACCTTGCACAAAAAGCGTGGTTTTTGCCGGATCCAATCCGCAGGCTAAATAAACAGCGGCAGCATCTAAAATATTTTGACGAAGGGCTTTTGGATCTTGGGGGAGGGTGATTGCGTGCAGATTCATGATGCCGAAAATGCAGTGATGCGTTTCTTGCAAGTCAATCCAGTTGCGGATTGCGCCAAGATAATTTCCGAGATGAAGATTGCCGGTTGGCTGGATTCCAGAGAAGACGGTTTTCATTTTTAAGTCAGTTGTCATTCCCGCGAAGGCGGGAATCTAGAAAATTAAACGATCTGAGTTTGTTGGAAGTGAGCACTGGATCCCCGCCTTCGCGAGGATGACAGGGAAGGTTGTCTTTAAAGGCGGCGCACCTTACGTTCGCGATCTTGTAAGGCAAGCGGGTGATCGCTGGTTTTAATTTGGAAACAGATTTGAAAATCAGAGGAAAGTCCGGACTCCACGAGAGAATGATACCAGCTAACGGCTGGCCACGTCGGTTCGAATAAAATAGAACAGTTGAGGGAAAGTGTCACAGAGAATATACCGCTAATGAGGAACATCCCATGATCCCACTATTTAGGGGGATCGAGTCGACGCGTTAGCGCGACGATGGGGGTGCAAATCACAGTAAGGATGAAAACGCGAGGTAAGAGCTCACGCGCTTGTGTGGTAACACACATTTGGAAAAACCCTATCTGGAGCAAAGTCAAATAGGAATGGCTGGGCTTTAATGCTCAAGTGCGCTCTCGCACTGCTATTCGGGTAGACTGCTTGAGCCTAGTGGCAACGCTAGGCCTAGATGAATGATCACCACCCGGCAACGGGCACAGGATCCGGCTTACAGCTTGCCTTACATTTTTTTACTGAGTCAGCGAAGAGATAAAAAATCGCACAACTTGAATCTCGTCTTCTTTGGCAAATTCGATTTCTAAATCTTCTTTTTCACGTTTGAATTTAGCTGAATTCTCAGCATTTTTAGTGATTCCCCAGCCCATTTCTGGCAAGGTTTTTAAGTAAAATAATTTAACTTGTTTTGGCTCGAGATTTGTCGAGTAACTAGATGTAATGATGCTGCCAGAAGCTGAATCAAATCCTAAAGCGCCGTCGTAAATTTTTTCCATTCCAACTAAAAGAGGGATGTCTTCGCTACCTTGCACGAAGTCTTCAGAGGCCTTAGGCCCTTCAACCGGTTTGTTGGTTAGTTGCTGAAATTTCTTCTCTAGTTTTTGCAAATCAGCGCAGGAAAAAAGTAAAAAAAATGGAACGAGAAGAAGAATTTTTTTCATTATCACTTTTGACATTGGTTGCAGAAAAAGCTGGAGCGGCCGCTTTGTACGATTCTTTGGATCAGGTTTTTACATTGCAAACATTTTCCCCTGGCGCGTCCGTAAACTTTAAATCCGTCCTGAAATTTTCCGGAATTGCCGTGTGAGTCAATGTAATCAGAAATTGACGAGCCCCCGGCCTTAATGGCCGCTTTGATTATTTTTTTTATTGAGGAGATTAGTTTTTCGATTTCGTTTTTTGCGAGCGAATCAGAATTGCGTAACGGAGAAATTCCAGAATCGAAGAGAGATTCATTGGCGTAAATATTGCCCACACCTACAACCACGTGGTTGTCCATGATCGTAGTTTTAATGTTGGTTTTTTTGCTGCGTAATTTTTTGGCGAAGTCGGTAAAATTAAATTCTTTCTCGAGTGGTTCTGGGCCTAGCTTTACAAGCATTTTATGTTTTAGGAGATCTTTAGTTTTTACCAAATCAACAAACCCAAAACGACGCGGATCGTTAAAAACTAACCAAGTTCCGTCAGTAAATTCATGGGCGAAGTGATCGTGTTTTAACTTAGAAAATTCTTGCTCGATAGTAATTCTTCCGCTCATTCCCAGATGAATAATCAGGCTTAAATCATTGCTCAGATTAATAATTAAGTAACGTGCGCGGCGAAAAATTTCTGAAATCTTTGCACCTTTTAAGGCTTGAAAATCAAGGCTAGTTTCTAATCTTAGTTTCTTTTCGGAGCGAAAAATTTTCGTGATTTTCTTTCCGACAATATTTTCTAATCCGCGACGGATCGTTTCTACTTCAGGCAATTCAGGCATATGATTCACAAACTTACTCTTCCAACTAGCGCTACAGATAATCGCGTTTTACTTCACAGCTGCTGCGCACCTTGCGCAGGAGATTTGATGGAGCGAATGAAAGAATCGGGAATTGAGGTTACGATTTTTTTCTACAATCCGAATATTCATCCAAAAAAGGAATATGAAATTCGTAAAGAAGAGAACATTCGTTTCGCTGAAAAACTCGGAATGCCATTTATTGATGCAGATTACGATGTGCAAAATTGGTTCAAGCGCGCCAAGGGCTTAGAATGGGCGCCAGAAAAAGGAGAGCGCTGCACAAAATGTTTCGACATGCGCTTCGAGCGCACCGCGCTTTATGCTTTTGAAAATGGCTTTACGACAATTAGTTCGTCGCTCGGAATTTCGCGCTGGAAAGATATGGATCAAATTAACGAATGCGGAATTCGCGCGGCAAAAAATTACGAAGGTATTTCTTATTGGACTTACAACTGGCGCAAGGAAGGTGGGGGTGCGCGCATGTACGAAATCGCTAAGCGCGAAGAATTTTACAAACAGGAATATTGCGGTTGTATTTTTTCCCTTCGCGATTCAAACGCCTGGCGCGTAAAAAATGGTCGTGAAGAAATTAAAATCGGTGAAGAATTTTACCGCGATATTTTAGCAAACCAACCAACTAACTAATTTTATGAAACTTCTAAAAATTATTTCTCTTTTTGTGTTTTTGTCTTGTTCGGCACAGGCAAAAAATGTGGTGATTCTTGCCACGGGCGGAACTATCGCCGGAGCTGGTGATTCATCTGTTGGTTCAAAATATGCGCCGGGAAAAGTTGGTATTGATCAAGTCGTAAAAAACATTCCAGGGCTTAATAAGCTCGCCGATATTCAAGTTGAGCAAGTTATGCAAATTGCAAGCCAAGACATGAATAATGAAGTCTGGTTAAAGATTGCAAAAAGAGTAAATGAGCTTCTTGCGCAGAGCTCGGTGCAAGGTTTGGTTATTACTCACGGCACTGACACTCTCGAAGAAACGGCATATTTTTTGAATCTTGTTGTGAAGAGTAAAAAGCCGGTGGTGCTAGTTGGCGCAATGCGTCCTTCGACTTCACTTAGTTCTGATGGTGCGTTAAATCTTTACAATGCAGTTGCTCTTGCCGCTTCAAAAGATGCTTACGACAAGGGTGTTTTGGTAATGTTTAACGACGAAATTTTTGCCGCACGCGACGTGGCAAAAACCAACACAACAAATGTTTCGTCATTTAAAGCGCTCAATTCCGGCATGATTGGAACGGTGCTTTACGGCGCGGTAAAATTTTACTACAGCCCACTTCGCGCTCACACTAGTCAGACGGTTTTTGATGTTAGAAAAACAGAATCTTTGCCGAAGGTTGAAATCGTTTACGCTCACGCTGGTGTTGATGTTAGTGTGATTGATTACTTAGTTGAATCAGGAGCGAAAGGAATAATTTTAGCGGGAGTTGGCGATGGAAATATCAGTAAACTCGGAGTAGAGAAACTTGCGGCAGCGGCGAAGAAAGGAGTGTTAATTGTGCGCAGCTCACACCTTGGTTCTGGTTTAGTTGAGCCTAATGTTGAGATCGAGGATGATAGTCTGGGTTTTATAACAGCGGATAATTTGAGTCCGCAAAAGGCAAGAATTCTAGCGATGTTAGCGCTGACTAAAACTAATGATGTGAAGAAGGCGAGGTGGATGTTTGCTAAATATTAAGCAAACTAGCCAATAAGTTTCCAATAAGTTATTGGAGCGGGCGAAGGGATTCGAACCCTCGACATTCACCTTGGCAAGGTGACACTCTACCACTGAGCTACGCCCGCATACTTATTTCCCTAATGAAAGGGTCGCGCAACGTAGGGACGAGGAAAATAATTTGCAAATGGCGAAGTCATAAATAGTTTCAATCGGCTTTCTAGCCTTTATTTTCAAGCTCTCGTTCAATATGAAAATTTTCAAAATTCGCTACATTCTTCTTTTGGCATTGCTTACATCTTGTGTTGAAACCGTAGTTATTGGTTCAATTGGAGGTGGAGTTTTAGCATCGCGCGAGAAAACCATGCAAGACACACGCAGCGACGTCATGATTGCTGTGACGCTTAGTGCAGACTTCATTAGTCATGGTTTAAAAATGCCAGGAAACTCAGTAAATTTTACTGTTAATGAAGGCAGAGTACTACTTACCGGCATCGTTCGCGATCCACAAAAAGCTAAAATCGCACAAGATATTTCTTGGATGGCAATGGGTGTGAAAGAAGTAATTGACGAGATTCAGCTGCATGAAGAGGGAATGTTTTTTAAAGACTTTTCTTCCGCTTTTCGTGATTACTTAATCAGTGCCAAAGTAGAGTCGAAGCTACTAATGACGCGCGATGTGATCTGGCCAAATTATAAAATTACCACAGTGGGAAGTACGGTTTATTTGCTTGGCGTAGCGGTTAATGATTTTGAAATGCAACGAGTGCTGACAATTGTTTCTAAGGTTTACGGTGTTGAGAAAGTTGTTAATCACGTGCTATTAAGAGATGATCAAAGAAGACGCGGATAACAAAATTATTACTTTCGGTTGTCGCTTAAATTCTTACGAATCTGAAGCAATCAAAGAAGCTCTAAAAAAAACCGATCAGAAAAATCTTTTAGTTTTTAATTCTTGCGCAGTAACCGCAGAAGCTGAGCGCGAGCTGCGTTCTGCCGTGCGTCGTGCTAAGCGCGACAATCCTGATGTTAGAATTGTTGTGACTGGTTGTGCCGCGCAAATAGATCCAGAAAAATACGCGAAAATGGCAGAAGTGGATCTGGTTTTGGGTAATGCAGAAAAGTCGAATCCAGAAAGCTATAATTTCTCCAACACCCTTCCGCCGGTTGAGCGCAGTCGAAACCAAGAGCGAAGTCATGATTCTGACACCGCCCACAAAGATCAAATTTTCTTCGCCGCAAAAAAATCTGCACAAATTTTTCTAACCCCCAACGAGACCTCTAAAATCAAGGTCAACGACATCATGTCGGTGCGCGACACAGCTCCGCAACTTGTCTCTTATTTTGAAAATAGAACCCGCGCTTTCCTCGAAATTCAGAACGGTTGTAATCACCGCTGCACTTTTTGCGTAATACCATTTGGCCGAGGAAATAGCCGCTCGGTGGCCTTTGGTGAAATAGTTTCGCAGGTAAAGAAAATGGTCGCCGCGGGTCACCAGGAAGTAGTTTTTACCGGAGTAGATATTTCTGGTTACGGCGAAGATTTGGCAGTGCCGATTACTTTATCTAGCATGATTAAGCGTTTGCTCAAGCTGGTTCCTGAGCTTCCACGTTTACGACTTTCTTCAATCGATGTTGCTGAAATTGACGATAAAAATACTGGGGAATTTTTTGAAATTTTGCGCGATGAACCGCGTTTTATGCCTTATTTGCATCTCAGTGTTCAGTCAGGAGATGACGTGATTTTGAAGCGAATGAAGCGTCGTCATAATCGCCAACAAGTTTTAGATTTTTGTGCAAAAGCTCGCCAAATAAGGCCAGAAATCACTTTTGGCGCTGACATCATTGCTGGTTTTCCGACTGAAACCGACGAGATGTTTCAAAATTCTGTGCGCTTAATTGAAGAAGCTGGAATTATTTTTACTCATATTTTTCCTTATTCAAAACGTGACGGAACCCCAGCTGCCAAGATGCCGCAGGTTAATGGCAAAATAATTAAAGAGCGCGGGAAAATTTTGCGTGAGACCGGAGCGCGTGAATTAAAGAAATTTTTAGCCAAGCAAATCGGCAAAAATTTAAGTGTAATTTTAGAGAAAGATGGATTTGGAAAATCAGAAAATTTTCTCGACGTAAAAATCTCGCACGGAAAGTCTGGAGAGATCGTTAAAGTCAAAGCTGAAGCGGTTGAAGAGAATTATTTAATTGGAGAATAAATAAAATTTTGCCCTATCTAAGCTTCTCGGGCTTAATAAGAATGAGTTATAGTTGGCACCTACTACTGCAAAACAGCACTATTATTTTGGACAGTTGGCTCATCTTTAATCGTTAAATTTTTTGGTGGATTTTTTTCTAATTCGCTGCGTGCTTTTTCGAAATCTTTTTGGAACTGTTTATTTTGCATTAAGCCACCAAGAACAATACGCGAGAGTTGTTCTCCGGCGACAATGTCGTGCGGGTAATGCATTCCAACCAGTACTCTTCTTTGAGCAATTTTTTTAGCGAGTTTTTGTAAGTCAGAAGATTTTTGTGGAATAAGTAATCCGATGATTTGTGCGCTAACTGAACCATTGCTCGAATGCCCACTTGGGTAGGATGGGCCTTGGCTTGGAGTGATCAGTATATTGACTTTTTTGTCGATGTAAGGACGAGTAATATTCCAGTGTTCTTTAGCATTATCGTTTGCCGCTTTTGTTGTCGCAGAGGTGCGGTCAAGTAATTGGTAAAGGTGAGGATAAGACTCTCTAGTTAACGAACGATCAGCGTATAAAACAAAAATTTCTGGGCGCAGATATTTTTCACGCGAAGCTAATTCCAACTCGTTGAGATTGAAGTTTTTCTGTAGCTTAATGATTTGCTGAATCTCGTCTTGTTGCTCTTTGCTATTATTTGCAAAAGGGGGCTCGATCAGGGTTGGTGGAATTGAATTACCTGCGAAATATTTTTCTGTTGTTGCGCTGCATGCCGAAAGAATTAGAAAAAAGAGCGCAAAAATTTGATGCTTCATTGGAGAAAAATTTGATTTTAAAACATGACAAAACAGAAAAACAAAAATCGCAAACGAACTTTGTCGCGCTTAATCGCGGTGCAAGTTTTTTATCAGTATGATTACCACTTAGAAAAAAAATCTTACGAGGAGATTAAAAAAGATTTAATCGAAAATTACATTCTGAATTCTGACGACGAAATTTCTTCTTACCAAGATGAAATTGATGCAATTTTTTTGGATAAGTTGATTGCTGCGCCGCAGATGTTTGTGGAAATTGATCAAGAACTTTCAGCTTTTTTGCAAAAGGGTTGGAGTTTAGGCTCGGTCGACAAAGTAATATTGCAGATTTTGCGTCTTGCAGTTTTTGAATTGCAAATGTTGAAAGATATTCCGCCGAAGGTTGTAGTTGATGAATATGTCGGCATTGCAGCAAGTTTTTTTGATCATAAAAAAGTTACCTTCGTCAATGCCATTTTGGATAAATTTTTAGACAAATTGAAATGAAATTTCTGAGTTACAAAAATCAAAAAAAACAAGATTCTCTTTTTGTCGAAGATGTTGCCATCGCAGATATTTCTAAGGCTGTTGGCACTCCATTTTATTGCTATTCACGCAAAAATTTAGTAGAAAATTTTCGGAATTTTTCTGATGCATTTATGCATGCAGGAATTTCTCAAGAGGGAAATTTTGGTTATAAAATTTGCTACGCGATCAAGGCCAATTTTAATATCCATCTCGTAAAGATTTTAGCCGAGCTTGGATCTGGGATTGACGCGGTTTCAGTGGGGGAGGTTTTTCGTGCGATCACAGCCGGAGTTAATCCAAAAAAAATTGTTTTCGCTGGAGTTGGCAAAACGCGTGAAGAAATTTCTTACGCTTTGAAAAATGGTGTTGAGGAATTTTCAGTTGAGTCTGTGCCGGAAATGTTTTTGTTAAGCGAGGTGGCTGTAAGCCTAAAAAAGAAGGCAAAATTTTCTCTGCGTGTTAATCCGAATGTTGACGCCGGAACTCATGACAAAATTTCTACAGGCAGAAAGGGTGACAAATTTGGTGTGGATATTGAGCTAGCAGAAGAAGTTTATGCGAAAGCGGCAAAGCTGCCAGGTCTTGAGATTCATGGCGTGGCAATGCATATCGGTTCGCAGATTACCACAATTGAGCCATTTACCGCTGCTTTCAAAAAATTGCGTGAATTGTGTTTAACGCTGCGCAAAAATGGTCACAAAATTTCTGCTCTCGATTTCGGCGGCGGCATCGGAATTCTCTACAAAAATGAAACTACACTCTTGATTCAAGATTACGTAGATCTGATCAAAGAAATTACCACAGACCTAAAAGTTAAAATCACTATCGCGCCAGGCAGGGCTCTGGTTGGCGGCGCAGGAATTCTAGTAAGTAAAATTATTTTCCTCAAAGAAACTTCGGTAAAAAATTTTGCGATTATTGATGCGGCAATGAATGATTTAATGCGTCCGGGGCTTTACGGTTCTTACCACGAAATTCTTCCAGTGATTAAAAAATCTGGCACAAAATCTAGTTACGATTTGGCTGGTCCGATTTGCGAAACAACAGATGTGCTCGCACAAAATCGTGAATTAATTGATCCAAGATCGGATGACTTAATAGTTTTTATTAGCGCTGGCGCTTACGGCTCATCAATGTCTAACGAGTATAACTGTCGCCCGCTCATCCCAGAAGTTTTGGTGGATGGAAATAGTTTTAAGGTGATTCGTCGTCGTCCAAGTTTTGAAGAAATGTTACATTTAGAGGTGGAAGATGAGTAAAAAAATTTTAATCGCCAAAGTCTCTTCGCCCTTTGGAATCAGGGGCGAGGTTAAGATAATCGCCTTCTGTGAAAATCATCTTAATCTCGAAAAATATTCTCTAACCGATGCCGAGGGAAATGAGATCAAACTTAAAATTAGTAATAAAAATAAAACGGTGATTGGCACAAGTAGCGGAGATCCGATAGTGATTGCGAAAATTGATGGAATCAATGATCGCAATGCCTCCGAGCTTGTACGCAATTTAGAGATTTTCGCCGATCGCGCTGATTTCGAACCGACTTCAGAAGATGAATTCTATTATTCTGACTTAATTGGACTTGATGTTATTAATGCCAATTCAGAAAAAATCGGCAAGATTATCGCCGTCTCAGAATATGGCGCTGGTGGGGTTATTGAAATTAAATTCACAGACAATCGAGTCGAAAATTTTCCCTTCAAAAATCAAATTTTCCCGGAAGTAAATCTTCAGAAAAATTTTATCCGCATGGAAGATATTGAGACTGTTGACGGTGATAAAGATTAAAAATTATTCTTTGCTGTAAAATTCCTGGATCTTTGCGAAAGCGATGATTCAAAAAAATAATTATTAAAATGTTAAAAATATTTCAGATTTCTGTTTTTCTAATTCTTACTTCTTGTGCGCTGTCGGGAAGATCTAACGACAAAAGCGTTACTAAATACATCACCGGCGCAACCAAGGTTAATGAGACGAAGGACGTTCACGTAATAAATATTTTCAGAGCGATAGGCACGCCAAATAATGTGGTGGCAATCGACAAGTATAAATATTACCAATGGGATTATTCGAGAACGGTTGGAGTTAGCACCATCCTAGGCGGAGGCAGCACCACTTTTTACTGCAAACTCTCTGCAGAGACGCAAAACAACAAGATCAAAACTTTGAATTGGTATGGAAATCAGTGTGATATTTTCCTCGATCTCATTAAGGAATATTTCCAGGATAAGCTCAATGTAGCGATCATTTTGGACGAAGATAGTAAGCAGCAAACCACTGCGCCTTCAACTCCACTCCCAGTCCCAAAAGTTGAGAATGTTGTTGAACAGGTAGTGCCAAGAAAATCTGCTGAGAGTGTAATTGTTATCGACCATCAAGGCGTTGCCGCCATTCACTAGCAAAGATTTTTGATCGCTTAGGATGACAATTCGGGTGAGCTAAAAAAGAAGGCTCTTTCTTTTTTTAAAAAATATTTTTTTAGAGCTGTGGCCAAGTGAGAAAGAATTCTAAATCTCTGGTGACTCTGTTGACGAAAGAGAGAGGGGAAAAGTTTCGTTAAAAAGGTGATCGATGTATTTTTTGGCTTGAACGATGTTGCAGGTGAAAAAGCCAGTAAGGTTAATTAGGTCAAATACACGAAGATAATTCCAAAGCTTTCAAAAGGTTTTTCTACTGTTCTTTAAACACGTTTCGAATGGCCTCCGATATTTTGTATTTTGCCTTATCGAATTGAATTGATTTTGCCCCTGCTTCATAAAAATAATTCGAGTTGAATTAAGGTTTTTTCAAGCTCTTTTTTACCAACCATATCTTGGTCAGAAAAAGAGCGTTAGAGGCCGAGGTTTTTTAACCTTATACCCTCTTTTTTGACCTATTGGATGAAGAAATGATTTGAGGCCTTTATTTTTAAGGCTTAATTGGACATCTATGGGCTGTGTGTGCCATCCTAAAGGATGGCGGGAGTGACGAGACTCGAACTCGCGACCTCTTGCGTGACAGGCAAGCGCTCTAACCAACTGAGCTACACCCCCTAATAAGTAGGGACAATGATGAAAATCTTAGTTTATGAAATAATCTTTCAGCTAAGATTGGTGGGTGATGACAGGCTCGAACTGCCGACCCTCTCCTTGTAAGGGAGATGCTCTACCAACTGAGCTAATCACCCATAAATTTTGAAGCTAAAGCCTGACTTTAATGTCGCTTAGCTCATGACTTGCTCAAAAGGATTATTAATCCTTTTGTCTTGGATAAATGTCTCTCGAGCTCTCTTAAAAAATTACTTTTGCGAGAGTCTCAAAATTTTTTTCCAATAATTCTAAAACAAAATTTGGGGGAAATTTTTTTAGAAAAGAACTCCTTACGCGAATATTTCCGCGTAAGGGTTAGAAACTATTTTACAGAATCTTTCAATGCTTTACCAGCAGCGAATTTCACGCGCTTAGATGCTTTGATTTGTATTTCTTTGCCAGTTTGAGGATTGCGACCTTTTCTAGCAGCAGTTTTTACTACTTTAAAAGTACCAAATCCGATCAAGGTAACTACATCACCTTTTTTAAGAGCTTTAGTAGTTGCTTTAAGTAGAGCTTCTACAGCCGCGCTAGCGTCTTTTTGAGAAAGGCCAGTTTGGTTGGCAATTTCTTTGATTAAATCTGTTTTGTGCATATTAATAATCTCTTTTGATTAATATTTTTAGGAAAGAAACATGTCACGAAGCAGCTTGTAGACTGGCTCCGCAGCAGGTTGCTCAAGGAAATTATTTACGAAAAATTTGAAAGCAACTACTATTCTAAATTATTTTTAGGTGCTGAGACCAAGACTGGTGCGGCTCGACGAAAATAGGTTTTTTTCTGTCACAGTAAAATCAAGGTTCTGATCCGTTTCTTCAGTTGGCAGATAATCTTGTGAGAGCTGGAAATCAAAGGCTAAACCGATTGTTATAATTTTGGATTTTTTCTTTTTTAGAGATTTGATTGTGCGATCAAAAAATCCGCCACCCATGCCGAGCCTTGATAATCGTAAATCAAAGGCAAGTAGCGGTAAAATCAAAAAATCAGGAGAGATTATTTTTCCTTCCACGGGCTCCCTTATTTTTGTAAAAGATTTATTGGCAACAAATTCAGCTTCTTGATCAAATAAAGTAAATTGTAGCGGTTTATTTGCGGCGATGATTTTTGGATAAGAAAAGGGAATTTGGTTTTTTATAAAATGCTCTGCAATCAGATTAGTTGAAACCTCGCTTGGCATTGCAAGGTAAAGAGAGAAAATTTTATCAGAGTTTTTTTTATAAAATTTGGGCAGAATATTTTGTAAAAAATTTTCGTTAATTTGTTGCGATCTGGTTTTGATCTCATCTTGCGACAATGACGTCCTCTTGGCTTTAAATATTTTACGCAGATCAGCTTTGCTCATCAAAGTTTTTGAATTTTTTTTGTTAAATTTCCGATGTAGTTTGCGATATTCTCAATGTTGTCACTCATCGAATTACATACTTCTTGAGAGGTAAATTTCTCTTCTGTCGCAGATATTAATTCTTCTTCCATGGTCAGTGCAGCCATTACTAATAGCATTTTTTCGTCAGAAAATTTTAGCGAAAATGATAATTCATCAAGTCTTTGATTTAGGCGTTTGACAAGTTCTAGTAATTTTTCTTTTTCCTCGGTTTTGCAGGCGATTTTGTAGTGCGATTTACCGATTTGGATTTCAACTGTCATATTTTTCGATTACTTCATGAAGCGCTGCTAGATCAACTTCTATCGCTTCAGCTAAATCATTTTTTTGTTGACGAAAATTTTCGATTCTTTGCCCGAGAACTTTGTTTGTTTCGCGTAAAAACTCAGTCTCTTTACCCAATTCGGATAGCTCTTTTTGTAGGCGATTTATTTCTGTGCCGATGCGAGAAATTACGACTGACTTTGATTCATCATCAGTCGTGAGTAATTCTGGGTTTAAAGACGTTTCGCGAATTTTTTCCCTCACAGCTTCTTCAAGATTTTTTAGCGCATCGGATAAATGCTTTCGGGCTTGATTAAATTTGGCTTCACCCTCGAGCTTCATGAGCGATAATCCTTGTTAATTTTGATGTATTCTTCGTTTAAGTCGCATGTCCAAACTACTGCTCTACTTGCGCCGATTCCAAGATTTACAGAAATTTTTACTTCCGATCCGCTAAGATACTTATGAACTAAATTTTCTATATATTCCGGATGTTTTGCACCGTCTTTAGTGATTGGGTGATCACCGATTTTAATGATTATTTTTTCAGGCGAAGTTTCTGAGCAAGATTTTCCAACAGCCATAACGATACGTCCCCAGTTAGGATCTGCCGCCGCAATCGCAGTTTTAACCAAAGGCGAATTGGCGATTGAAAAGGCAACTTCCTTAGCTTGTTCGTAAGTTCTGGCGCCCTCAACTTCAATTTCGATTAGTTTTTTTGCACCTTCGCCATCAATCACAATCATCTTTGCGAGGCCTAGGGCTAATTCGTTTAATGTGTTTTTAAATTCTGTAAGTTCTAGTGAATGCGAATCGACGATTTCGTGATTTCCTACTTCTTTTGTGGCGAATAATAAAACAGTATCGTTCGTTGACTGGTCTGAGTCGACAGTGATTGCATTAAAGCTATGCTCGACAGTTTCTTTGAGTAAAATTTGTAAAGTTGCAGGACAAATATTGGCGTCGGTAAAAATATAGCCAAGCATTGTCGCCATGTTTGGCGCGATCATTCCCGAGCCTTTAGAAAAACCGATTAATGTAACATTGTCGCCGGCAATTTTGCAGGTTCTGTTGATTAGCTTTATCTTGGTATCGGTGGTCATTATCGCTTGTGCAGCCTTGCTCCACGAAGATTCGTTGATGGTAGAATCTTTAACCATTTGCGGGATTGCCGCTTCGATTAATTCAACTTTTAAGGTTTCACCAATCACTCCAGTTGAGGAAATAAAAACCTCTTCCGGCTTACAGCCAAGATCTTTTGCAACTTTATTTGCAGTTTTCAAAACCGCCTCTTCTCCTTCTTTTCCGGTGAAGGCGTTAGCATTTCCGGCATTAACGATCAAGGCTCTAGCCTTGCCGTTTTTGACATTTTTCTTACACCAAACTACGGGAGATGCAGGCATTGAAGAAGTAGTGAAGACCCCGGCAACATTGGCTGGTCGCTCAAAAGTGATGAGCAAAAGATCGTCGCGGTTTTTATATTTTAGACCACAGTTTGTGGTGCTGATTTTTAATCCTTTAAGCATTAGCAAACTCCTGAATTTTTTTAGTTACTGCGGCGACAATTTCATCGCATGATTTGTTTTCCGCCATTTCTTTCACTAGTACTGAGCCAACAACCACAGCATCTACACCAATTTGAGAAAATTCTCTAACTTGTTGCGGCGTTTGAATTCCAAAGCCGATGGCGATTGGTAATTTAGAAATCTTTTTCAGGTTTTGTAAATTTTCTACATTGTCTTGAGCCTTTGCCATAGTAGTGCCGGTGATGCCGAGAAGTGAAATTAAATACAAAAATCCCCCAGCATTTTTGGTGATTTTTTTCTGACGTTTGAAGTCGGTTGTCGGCGAGATTAGCTTGATTAGATCGAGTTTTGTTTTTGAGATTTGTGGCATAATTTCGCGCTCTTCTTCTTGCGGAAGATCGACGATCAAAAAGCCATCAACTCCAGATTCCTCTGCTTCGACAAAGATTTTATTTAAGCCGAATTTCAAGACTGGATTGTAGTAAGTCATCAGAATCAGCGGAGTTTTTTTGTCAGTCTGGCGAAATTCAGAAACCATTTTTAAGGTTTTTTGAAGAGTCATTCCGTTAGCAATCGAAAGCTTTGCAGCGATCTCGATTGTGGGCCCATCTCCTGCGGGATCAAGGAATGGCACGCCAAGTTCAATCAGATCAGCGCCGGCTGCAGGCATAGCTTTAAGTGTTGCAAGTGAAGTTTCATAATTCGGATCTCCAGCGCAAATGTAAGCAATTAACGCAGATTTTTTTTGAGCGCGAAGCTCTTTGAATTTTTGTTCGATTCGCTTCATTATAATTTCACTCCCAAATGTTTTGCGATGGTGTTGATGTCTTTATCTCCGCGGCCCGAGATGTTGACGATAATACATTGATCCTTCCTCATTTTCTTTGCGAGTTTACAAGCAAAAGAAACGGCGTGCGATGATTCTAAGGCGGGAATAATCCCTTCTGTTTGGCATAAAAGTTGGAAGGCTTCTACCGCTTCTTCGTCTGTCGCACTAACATATTCTACTCTTTTGATATCGTGCAAATGAGCATGCTCAGGGCCGATTCCGGGATAATCCAAACCAGCAGAAATCGAGTGCGCGTCTTGAATTTGTCCGTCGGAATTTTGCAGGAAAAAAGTTTTGTTACCGTGCAGAACTGCAATAGAACCCTTACTGATTGATGCAGAATGCTCATCGCTTTCTAGTCCTTTTCCGGCGGCTTCAACTCCGAACATTTTTACTTTGTCTTTGAGGAATGGATGGAATAAGCCGATTGAGTTCGATCCGCCGCCGATGCATGCAACCAAAGCGTCAGGCAATTTTCCTTCGGCTTTTTTAAACTGCACTTTTGCCTCTTTTCCAATAACCGAATGGAAGTCGCGAACCATTGTTGGATAAGGGTGTGGGCCAGTAACAGTGCCAAGCAAATAGTAAGTGTCGCGAGAATTGGCAATCCAATCACGCATCGCTTCATTAATGGCGTTTTTTAAACTTTTTGAACCAGTATTAACCGTTACTACTTCTGCTCCGAGTAGCTTCATGCGAAAAACATTTTGCGCCTGACGCTCAACATCTTTTGCGCCCATGTAAATCACGCAAGGCAAAGAAAAAAGTGCGCAAACTGTCGCGGTTGCCACGCCATGTTGACCAGCTCCTGTCTCGGCAATGATGCGCTTCTTGCCCATTCTTTTAGCAAGCAGGATTTGTCCTAAGCAGTTATTGATTTTGTGCGAACCAGTGTGGTTGAGCTCGTCACGTTTAAAATAAATTTTCGCGCCATTTTCTCCTTCGGCTATTTTTTTAGTAAGTCGTTCAGCCAGATATAGCGGACTTGGACGACCAACGTAATGTTTTAAATAGTAGGCAAGCTCTTTCTGAAACCCAGGATCTTTTTTGGCTTTCGCGTAGGCGGCTTCAAGTTCTAAGACAGCTGGCATCAAACTTTCAGCGACATATTGGCCACCGAATTGACCGAAATTTTTTTTCATATTGAGGGTAGGGGTAAGGATTTAAGCGAACCTTGGGTGAAAGTTGAAAATATGCAAGACGAGTATGTGACCAGTTTCTTTGAAACTCGCCTTTGCGATAATGGCGCTTAAAGCAAATTTCCCAGTTGTTTGCATCATCCTTGAGAAGGAGAGGATTAAGAAAGAAATGATGTCGCTCAATTTCTTTGTTTTTTCCAGTTGACATCCCATTTTAACTCCACAAATTTCCGTACTTTCCCAAATATTTCCTGAATATCCCGTGGCTTTATTTCTCTCAACCTTCACAAACAAAATCGACGCCAAGGGTAGGGTATCAGTGCCTGTACAGTTTCGCGCTTCTTTGGTGAATGAGAGTTTTTCGGGAATGGTGGTTTATGAGTCTTTCATCAATGACTGTGTTGAAGGCTGCGATATTGAGCGCATCAAAAAACTTTCTGAATCAATTGATAATCTAGATCCATTTTCTGAAGAGCGTGATGCCTTTGCTGCTGCTGTTTTGGGCGGTTCTGTTCAACTTTCTATTGATGGTGATGGCCGCGTAATTTTACCCGAAAACCTACTTAAAAAACTGAAGATAAAATCAGAAATCACTTTTGTTGGTAAGGGCTCAACTTTTGAAATTTGGGAACCAAAGAAGTGCGAGTTGTACATGGCTCAAGCCATGAAAGATGCGAAAACTAATCGCAAGTTATTGAAGGTTGCGAAATGAGTCATCAAGCAGTTCTTCTCAAAGAGGTAATAGCAAACTTAAAACCGGAGAAAGATGGAACATATCTTGATGGCACTTTTGGTGCTGGTGGTTACTCCCGAGCTATTCTTGAAGCAGTGCAGTGCAATTTATTTGCCATTGATCGCGATGAAAGTGCAAAAAAATTTGCTGAAAAATTAACAAAAAATTTTCCGGACCATTTCGTTTTTTTGTCGGGAAAATTTTCTGAAAGTGAAAGGCTTTTAAGTGAGCAAAATGCTCCAAAGCTAGATGGAATGGTTTTCGATATTGGTGTTTCTTCGATGCAACTTGATGACAGATCGCGCGGATTTTCTTTTGATTCTGAAGCAAAACTCGACATGCGCATGGATCAAAATTCTTTTCCGAGTGCTTTTGAAGTAGTTAATGAATCTAGTGAGAAAGAGCTTGCGCAGATCATTAAAGAATTTGGCGACGAGCCAAAAGCGCGTCAGATTGCGAAAAAAATTATCGCCGCGCGCGCGGTAAAGCCAATTACTAGTTGCCAGGAGTTAGCGCAAATAGTTCGCTCACTTTATTACGGTTATTCGAAGACCGATCCATCAACTAGAACTTTTCAGGCTCTAAGAATTTTTGTTAATCAAGAATTAGAAGAGCTCAAGGCCGCATTGGCTTCATCGCTTACTTTACTTAAAAAAGGCGGGCGTCTTGTCGTTGTTTCTTTTCACTCACTCGAAGACTCGATCGTCAAAAATTTTCTTAAAGAAGAGTCGGGTTTAAGCCAAACATTTTCGCGCTATCAGCCGATTTCAGAGCAGCAAAATTCGTCCAAAAATTTTCATGTATTAACTAAGTCAGCAATTTCTCCGACTGCGGAAGAAATTGCTGCAAATCCTCGTGCGCGTTCTGCCAAGATGCGTGTGGCGGTAAGAATTTAACAATGAGCAATCAAAAATTTTATCTAACCAATTCAGCGTTAATTTCTGGAATCATTCTCAGCATTATTTTGATGTTTGTGGTGCAGTTCAAAGTTGAATCTCTGCAAGATGAAATCGCTAATGCTGAAAATGAAATCGCTTCTTACCAAGATCAAATTCAGTTTTTGGAAGTGGAGTGGGTTTACTTAACAAGGCCGGAAAGGTTGCGTACTCTAGCTACAAACTACTTACAAAATAACGGTTACGCCTTGGCGAGTCAGATTAAAAATGTTGATGATTTGGAAAAATATTACTTAGCGACTTACGAAAAAACTGAAGTAGACAAACTGGCTTTAGGCGATGAGAGTAAAGAAGCGCCAACGATTTCCTTTTAAGAAATTCATTTAAATTTAGTTCCAATATCTATCGCCCAACTCGGCTGCGCGCCTTTTTGTTGGGTGCTCATTTATCGCTATTCATGAATCTATTCCGTAAGAAAAATATTCACGATCTCCTCGAAGATAGTAAAAAAAATACCCTTAAAAAAACGTTGAATGCCACTGATCTTGTTATGATTGGTATTGGCGGAACTGTTGGCACTGGAATCTTTGTTGTTACCGGAATTGCCGCGGCAAAATATGCTGGGCCTGCAATTGCTATTTCTTATTTAATCGCTGCTTTGGCCTGTGTTTTTGCTGCTCTTGCTTACGCAGAACTGGCTTCAATGGTTCCTCTTGCTGGAAGTGCTTACACTTATTCCTACGTCGCAATGGGAGAGTTTGTTGCTTGGATGGTCGGCTGGATTTTGATTTTGGAATATGAGGCTGCGGCTTCAACTGTTGCCTCGGGGTGGTCGGGATATGTCATAGGAATTCTGAAGTCTGCAGGAATTATAATTCCTGAGATGCTCACAAAAACTCCCGATGAAGGCGGACTAATTAACTTGCCGGCAGTGCTCATTATTTTTTTCATCAGTGGAATGCTTTATCGCGGAATGAAGCAGGGCATAACGCTGAATCGTTTTTTAGTCGGGATAAAATTGGTGGTAATTTTCATGTTTCTCATGATCGCAACTCCACAAATCAAAACGGAAAATTTGGCAGACTTCATGCCCTTTGGAGTCAATGGAATTCTGATGGGGGCCGCTGTAGTTTTTTATGCTTACATCGGTTTTGACTGCATTGCCACCGCTGCGGAGGAGTGTAAAAATCCTAAACGAGATTTGCCGATTGGAATCATAACTTCGCTGTTTGTTTGCATGATTCTCTACACCTCGGTTTCTTTGGTGCTTAATGGAATTTCTCATTATTCTAGCCTCAATAATGCTGAGCCAGTTGCTAAGGCATTGCGTGAAAATGGAAGTGCCATCGGATCATCTTTGGTAGCAACGGGTGCTGTTGCTGGGATAACTTCGGTATTATTGATTTTGATTTACAGCCAATCACGAATTTTTTTCGTGATGTCGCGCGATCTCTTGCTTCCGGGTTTTTTAAGCAAGCTTCATCCTAAATTTAACACCCCGCATTATTCGCTGATGTTAACCGCTTTCGTTGCTGCAACAATCGCCGGCTTTCTTCCTCTTGAGCTGCTCGGCCGCTTAGTAAGTATAGGAGCTCTCTCCTCTTTTATGGTTGTAGCTATTGGCGTGATGACCTTAAGAGTAACTGATCCGAATGCGCATCGATCATTCAAATGTCCGATGGTTAATATTACCGCTCCAATCGCGATTTTAAGCTGCGGCTATCTGCTTTATACTTTGCTTGTTCAAAGTGGATTTTGGTTCTTGATGTGGCTATCTCTTGGCTTTGTGGTGTATTTTTCTTACGGCTATCACAAATCTCCGCTAAGGAAAAAGAAGTAATTTGCTCTCAGGTCGAGCGGAGTTTAGGCCTCTAAAGTTTTATTCCCCAATTCTTGATTTACTAGGGATCGGCGGATCGATTTATTAGAAGACTTTGTTGACGATCTCACGTTGCGGTACTGGAATTTTGATGCCGTGTTCTTGGAACTTTTTCCAAATACCAATCATCACTTCACCCTTTGGTTTCATACGCCCTTCGACAATGTCGTTGATCCAAAAATAAAGGGTAATCTTGATGTCGTGCTCGCCAAAATTAGTGACAGAGCATTCAATTTCTGGGTAGCTCAAGCAACGTTGATTTTCTTTGGCACTAGCAACCATAAGCTCGCAGGCTTGTTCCAAATCTGTGCCATGAGCAACGCCGAGAATGATTTCAATGCGGGCGCGATTGTTGGAATAAGTCCAGTTTGTTACTTTATTGATGATGAATTCCTCGTTCGGAATCATGATTTCTTTGCCATCCATCGTTTCGACTAAAGTGTAGCGGCCGCCAAAATGCTTGATCGTGCCGTAAATATTTCCGTTATCGAGCTCAACAATATCGCCGATTTCCACCGATTTTTCGAAAAGCAAAATAATGCCGCTGATAAAATTCGAGGCAATTTTCTGCAAACCAAACCCAATTCCGACACCGACCGCACCGCCTATTACCGCAAGAGTTGTGAGGTCGACTCCAAAAGTTTTTAGCAAAACTATTAGAACAATCGCGTAGATTGTGATGTCGATGATTTTGCCAATAATGCCTTTAGTGCTTGTCTTAATTGACTTACTGCTATCGATGTAAGATCTACTCTTGTGTCTGATTAATCCCGAAATCCAGAAGAGGGTGATCAAAACGATGACGGCTTTGATTATCAAATAAGCAGAAATTCTTACGCTACCTATTTTGAAAGATAGCTCATCGAGATAGAGAATTGCTGGATCTAGTAGGTCAAAAATATTTAATAACAGAGCTGGCATCAAAAATAATCCGGCGACATTAGTGACGAAGCTGCTGCCAGAAGAAATGTGCAGGAAGCGTAAAAATAAAAATAGCGCGACTAATTTTATCGTGACCAAAAAGACGATAATTTCTTTAAAAAATTTTCCGTAAATTGAAAAGCCAATAGCAATGAAAACCAGTGACAGAGCCGGATAAAGCATTGGTATCACGAATCGCGTGATTAAGCGATTTGCGCCTAAATCGCGTTGTAAATTTTTACTAAGAATTTTGGCGAAGAAAAATTTCCGGCTAAATTTGTAGCAAAAATAGGCCAGAATGAAGCAAAAAATTAACGAGAGTGATTGCCAGTAGAAACTTGGACTGGCAATGGTTTGTTCGATTACTTCGAATATTTTATCGTAGTTCATTTTGTTTAAAATTTACCCTTCGACCCTCTCACTGCAAGGCTGCGCTGAGCTTGTCGAAGTATTTTACTCTCCTTGGCCTGAGGTGTATCCAGGCTTGCCGTCAAAGAGATACAAGCCTTCATATTTAACGAAATCAAATTTTTTTTCGTTTAGAATCGAGAGCATTTCGATGATATCTTGATGTGAAATTTTCTTAGTTGCGTTGATGATTTCGTTGCTTGATTTGCCAGTGATTCCCTTGCCGATAAAACGCAAAACAGTTAAGCCTTTTGAGTAGTTGGGCATCATGTATTGATCTAAAAGTGGCCATAGTAGAAGCCCTTTTGCGCTAATCATTTTTACTTCTAACTTTTCACTCTCCATTTGTTTTAGAACATCAAGCAAATCGGAGAATTCTTTTGGCCAATCGAGGAATAGATCGAAGCCGATTAGTGATTTTATCTCAAGCTGTTGGTTACTAACTGTCGGTTTGTTTTCAGCTTGCTTAGGGCTTACTACTAGCTCTGCCAAATGGCTTGGCTTTTTACCTAAATTCTCAATCACCGCAACGGTAAATTCTTTCGTGCCAACTTTCTTTTTACTGGTCGCGGCATTGTAAATGTCGGCAGTGTGAGTGCCGTCCTCAATTGTTTTGTAGAGAGCATTTCTGATCTTAATCGCTACCTCATTTTGACCAAGGTGCACTAACATCATCACCGCGGCGTGAATCAAACCAGTTGGATTAGCGATATCTTGCCCAGCTATGTCTGGCGCGGATCCATGGATTGCTTCGAACATGGCATAATCTTTACCGATATTTGCCGATCCGGCTAGGCCAACAGAGCCAGAGGTTTCAGCGACTACGTCAGAAATAATATCACCGTAAAGATTCATTGTTACAATCACGTCAAAAATTTCTGGCTTAGCAGCAAGGCGCGCCGTTCCTATGTCGATGATGTAGTGATCATTTTTAATTTCGGGATATTCCTTCGCGATTTCGTCAAAAACTTTATGAAAAGTACCATCGGTCATTTTCATAATATTGTCCTTGGAAAAACAGCTGACCTTCTTGCGATTATTGGCGACGGCATATTCAAAAGCGTAACGAACAATTTTTTCACAACCCTCGCGAGTCACGAGTTTTAAGCACTCGTAAGTTTGATCAGTTTGGCGATATTCAATTCCAGCGTAGAGATCCTCTTCATTTTCACGGACGATAACCACATCCATCTTTGGGAATTTTGTAGTGATGAAGGGATGAAATGACGAGATAGGACGAACATTGGCGAAGAGTCCAAGTTTTTTGCGTAGAGTCACATTTAGACTTTTGTAACCACCACCTTGCGGCGTGGTAATTGGTGCTTTTAGTAAAACACGAGTGCTATTCAAATTCTCAAAAGCCGATGGCATCAAGCCAGAGTTGAAGCCTTTTTCATAAATATTTTTACCAACTTCGATGATGTTAATTTCGATATTTGAGCCAGCCTCACGCAAAATTTCTAAAGTGCTGTCCATGATTTCCGGACCAATGCCATCTCCGTAAGCAACTGTGATTTGTTTCGTCATTTTAGATTTTGATTTTAGGTTTCCGATTTGCCGATCTTTCTAAGCACAACATTCAATCATGCAATTCGACGCACTAGAAATCCAAAAAATTATTGAAGAAAAACGCCTGATTTTTGGTAAAAAAATCGAAGAATTTTTGATGAAAAAATTAATCAGATTTTTTGCTTTTTGCGGCAAGGTTTTTGCGGCTAAACCCACCGCTTTACTTGGCTCGATAATCATCGTTGCAACAAGTATTTTAGCTCAATCTTCTCGTGACTTAGGGCATGATTCTGCAATCTATTTAGAAATCGCCGAAAAGATGCTTGCTGGCGGTAAATATTATTACGATTTCTTCGAGTCTAATTTGCCGCTGAATTTTTTGCTGACGATGATTCCGGTTTTATTAGCTAAGTTTTTTGATTTTAACCAAATCGCTAGCGCAGAAATTTTTTGGAATTTGCTTGGAATTCTATCGATTTATTCTTCGAGTCGAATTCTTATGCGATCAGAATTTACAAAGGATCCGACTGTTTTAAATTTAATCATTCTGACTTTCGCTGCTGGATTTTTCTGGCGTGTTTTTACTCTGCAGTTCAATGAATTCGGCACCAAAACAACATACCTGCTTGCCGTTGTTCTTCCTTATATTTCTTATCATTTACTCGATGAGGCGAATCTCAAAAAATCCGATCAGATCTTAATCGGCATTTTAGCCGCGTTGCTTTTCTGTCTTAAGCCACATTACGGGATTTTTGTCATCACTTTTGAGTTAGCAAAAATGCTCAAATTGCGCAGTTTTTTCTCTGTTTTTTGCTTAAGAAATTACGTCACTTTGGCGCTGCTGATTTGTTATTTATCTGCTATTTTTCGATTCTT